>CACXFN010000152.1 GCA_902766915.1 uncultured Eubacteriales bacterium | reverse complement strand
TTTATAGGTTTTTATTTCTTTTATAGGTCTTTATAGGTTTGTCTAATCTTACTACATCAATTAAAAAAACACAAGAGGCGGAATAATTACCGCCTCTTGTTGTTAATCTTCTGAATTATTAAGCCTATTTGTAATGGTTATTACCCGTCAACGATTACCGTTCCATCTTTACCCGCCAGTGCGGATGTTGCTTTATCCAGAGAAGTGATTATTGCCTTCTTGGTTGGATTTGCCTTTATGAACTTTATTGCTGCCTGAATCTTAGGAAGCATGCTTCCAGGAGCAAAGTGTCCTTCTTCAATATACTTCTCTGCCTCAGCAACTGTAAGTTTATCCAAGTCTTTCTGTTCCGGCGTATTGAAGTTAATTGCCACCTTATCGACTTCTGTTAGAATCATAAGGCAATCTGCTCCAACTCTTTCTGCCAGAAGCTCAGCAGCAAAATCCTTATCGATTACTGCAGCCACGCCTTCCAGTTCGCCATTTTCATTTTCGATTACAGGAATTCCGCCTCCTCCTACAGAGATGGTAATTGTAGTAGGCCAGAGAGTTCTAACCGCATCTATTTCTACAATTCTCTTTGGAATAGGAGATGCAACAACCCTTCTCCATCCGCGTCCTGCATCCTCTTTAACGGTATATCCCTTCTCCTCCACCAAGGCTTTTGCTTCTTCTTCTGTATAGAAGGGACCGATGGGTTTGGTGGGATTCTGGAATCCCGGATCATTCTTGTCCACAACCACCTGAGTAACTACAGTTACCACAGGAATGTCACGGCCTCTATCCTTTAATGCCTGCTTAAGGCCCTGCTGGATGTGGTATCCGATATATCCCTGGGACATTGCGCCACAGACGTCAAAGGGCATTGCCGGCGTTACGTCCTTTGCTGTTTCGGAAGCAAGAAGAATGCGTCCAACTTGCGGGCCGTTTCCGTGTACAACGCCAACCTCATATCCCATGCCACTTATTTCAGCAATGTGTTCACAGGTGGCTTTTACTACTGCCAGCTGCTGCTCTGCGGTTGGATCTGCTTTTCCGGACTGGAGGGCATTTCCACCCAAAGCGATTACTATTTTCTCTGCCATTTTTATTCTCCTTTTAGAATATTAGGGACGGCTCCTCTACTGAAACCGTCCTCTAATTATTATTGTTTTTCTATTAAAGCATGTTTTTTTCTTTAATAGTTTTATTAACGCCCGATTTTAGCCGATTGTAGCTACAATAACAGCTTTGATTGTGTGCATTCTGTTTTCTGCCTCGTCGAATACCTTGGATGCCGGTGACATGAATACATCGTCTGTAACTTCTCTGATGTCATATTTAAGCTTCTTCTGTTCAGCTGCCATTGTTGTATCAAAGTCATGGAAGGATGGTAGGCAGTGCATGAAGATGCAATCCGGATTTCCTGTCTTCTTCATCATCTCAGCTGTTACCTTGAATGGTGTAAGGAGCTTAACTCTCTTTGGAATTTCCTTTTCCTCACCCATGGATGCCCATACGTCAGCGTAGATTACGTCTGCGCCCTTTAGGCTCTTTGGATCGTGGCTGATTTCGATTGTTGCGCCTGTTTCCTTGGCAACCTTCTTAACAGCTTCGATGGCCTTCTTATCCAGTTCCTTTTCCAATTCCTTTGGACCATATGCTACATAGTGCATTCCCATCTTAGCGCATCCATACATCCAAGCATAGCTCATATTGTTTCTGATGTCACCGGAGAATACTACTTTAACCTTGTTAAGGGGCTTTGCAACGTGTTCTTCAATAGTCATAAGGTCAGCAAGAATCTGTGTCGGGTGATCAACGTCTGTAAGACCATTCCATACAGGAACGCCGGCATTTGCAGCCAGTTCTTCAACTACGGACTGCTTGAATCCTCTGTACTCGATACCATCATAGAAACGACCCAGTACCTTTGCTGTATCTGCTATGGTTTCCTTCTTACCCATCTGGGAGCTTCCGGAATCCAGGAATGTAACTCCGCCGCCTTCATCCATTGCAGCTACTTCAAATGCGCAGCGTGTTCTGGTGGAATTCTTTTCGAAAAGAAGAACGATATTCTTTCCTGCCAAAAGGTTATTTCTGATGCCTGCTCTCTTCTTTGATTTAAGATCGTGAGACAGGTCCAGAAGATATCTGATTTCTTCCGGTGTGAAGTCCATAAGTGTTAAGAAATTTCTACCCTTAAGATTGATTGCCATGAGAATTACTCCTTTCACATAAACAATATTAATGTGTTCTCAATATTAATTATCAAAATGTCCTATTACATCTATTATGTCAAATAATCTATGTTTATCCAAGAATGAAAATTCACTGATTTTTGAGTATTTGTGAAGTCCTATGAAGCAAATTGAAGATATCAGAAAAATCAGTCAACGTCGTCTCGATTTACCGGGCACGACATGCAGCGTGGGCCACCTCTTCCGCGGGATATTTCGGATCCCGCAATGGGTAAAACGGTTACGCCGCTTTTCTCCAGAAGATCGTTTGTCACATAGTTTCTTTCATATGTGATTACCTTTCCGGGAGCGATTGCCAGGGTATTCGATCCATCGTTCCACTGTTCTCTCTGTGCAGCCATGGGGTCGTCGCCACCGCAACGAATAAGTTCAACCGCAGGAAGCTTCAGCACTTTCTTCAGGATGTTTGGAAGCGTATCCGTCATGGAATCGAAGCATACGTTTTTCTCCTTATCCATCTTCATTTCGAAAACTCTGAGGGGAGCCTCTATTTCCGGATGGATGGTGAATTTATCGTAGTCAACCATGGTGAACACTGTATCCAAGTGCATGAAGGCTCTGGACTTAGGTATATCTAAAACTATCACACGTTTGAATTGATCACGCCCCAGAATATTATGCGCAAATCTTTCTATGGCAGCTGCCGTAGTTCGCTGGCTTAAACCGATAGCGATTGTGCTTTTGTTAAGAACAAGTACATCCCCACCCTCTATGGAATAATCCATATTGTAGTCATACCATAGCATGTCATTCTCGTCAGCAAAATCCCTATTGTATTTATACATATACTGAAGAAGTAAGGCCTCTCTTCTTCTGGTTTGTGTACTCATGTGATGAATGTTTATTCCATCACCAATACATGCACCGGGATCTCTGGTGAAATATAGATTTGGCATGGGATCCATGTAAAATGGATAGTCGGAAGAGATATAGTCTGCAAAGGATTTGGTTTCAAACTTTGGCACTTCGTCTTTTTTTACTCCCGCGATTATCTTCTCCACCATGGCTCTGGTATCCATGGAATTCAGATAATCGAATATCGCTTCCTCAGCTGCACGGGAATTAAGATTGCTTTCTTTAATGAATAATTTGAGAAACTCTTCTTTAACCTGCGGGTTCGTTAAGGCCTTTGTGGTTTCATCCACATAGTAAATTACCTCAACTCCATTATCCCGGAGCAAGTTGGCAAATCCATCATGTTCTTCCTGTGCGATTTTGATATAGGGGATATCATCAAATAATAGGCGAGCGAAGTTATCGGGCACCAAGCCTTCTATCTCGCTTCCAATTCTGTGAAGCAAAACTTTATTAAGTTTGCCTATTTCGGAATAATTGTGAATTCCGGTGCTCATATCTTTTCTCCTTTTGGAATATCATTACCGGTTCACGCTTCATTCCTATTTTAATTGGATTTTATGCATTTTGTCAAGCCATTGAAATTACTTGCTTTCAGAGTTTTTATGCATTTTTTAGACTGTTTATGCATAAAGCAATTTTTTGCCTTCTAAGGGATGGGGACTTTGAAAAGTCCCCATCCCTCTCGGCTTTATTTCGCTTTATTTTAAGTTTCTGATTACTCCTATGAAGAGCGGCATATGTTCGTTGGTATCTATCAGCATATAGATAAATGGACGATCCAGGTAGACTTCAAAGGGAGGCTTCTGGTCGATTGCGGCAGACGTATACTCCACTACTACCGCAGTTGCAGCTCCGGCCTTGGTTCCCTTTTCATCAACCTTGATATATGTATTCTGGAGAACATCTCCAATGTAAATATTAGATCCAGGCAATTTATATCTTCCCAAACTACTAAAGTCCGCATGATTAGGATCAAAGGCATCCTTGATACCCATAGTCTTAAGTGTATCACTTAGGCTCATGGAGCTTTCAACTTCAAACTTTGGAAGCTTGATTAAAACATCGTGGTTAATTGGATTTGCCAGGATTCTGCTCAATTTTTCTCCTGTCAGACTTTGTACATAGGCATCTATATTCACACCCGGATCCGGGAGAAGTGCCGCGAAAGCAAAGTTTGTGCCTTCATAATGCTTGATGAAGCCTGTTGCATTATCATCTACCAGATAGTCATTTTCCATGTTCCTCATCAGGGGAACTTTCGTGTCTCCATTGGTTCCGTGGAAAGTGCCGTTTTCCTCTACACTATGTGATTCAAAGGGTTCTCTCCAATCAGCTTCAAAGGCAAGGGCATTAATAAGAAGAGTTATGGCATCCTCCGAAAGTTCCGAAAGCATGTCTTTTATGGTTCCTCCGGTATGCTCTTCTATCCAACTGTTTATTCTAAGTCTTGTTGCCTCATCAAAGGCTGTTTTATAAACTCCTGCCTGATATTCACGTTCGTTAATTTCAATAAACTCTTCACTTACTTCCAGATTCGGGTCGTCCTTTATCCACATTGAATTAGCTATGCTTAGCTGTGGGGTTCCTTCATTATCGTTATTGGAACCGCCGGGAGTTTCGGTTATTCCCTCACCTTCCTCCTCTGTTTGTGGAACCGGCGGTGGAACTGCTCTATCTACGTATTTTGCAATCTCATCCAAATATCCTCCCAGGTCTCCGGAAGCAGAGCTAATGCTATCTTCGCCATTTAACACATTATGGATTTCTGTTAATGTATTTCCCTCTGCACCATTTTCTGCCATCTTCATTGCGTAGAGTGCAGATATGGGAGAGAGCAAGGTATTATCAAGCGCTCCCTCTTCCGATTGTTTTCTTTCATTGTATTTTAGTAGTTCTGCAGAGAAATTATTAACTATGCTTGCCCTATGGTGAACCGGTGCAAATGTATTCCAGTTTTCCAAAATCTTTTTTACCAATTCATCGGAAATCGCGGAGGTTCCTCCAACAATTACTGCATGGGAAAATCTGTTGTGCTCAACGTATTTCTCGGCATGCTGCCAATTATTCTCTCCAACAAGGATTATGGGTGATAACAAACGATCAGCCAGCGGCGCCGCCGCTAAGGCATCGGGGAAATTGTGTCCTGTTGCGAGGATAGCCGTTCTTGAACCAAAAAACGCTTCAGCCACTTTGATGGAGGTTTCCCAACGGTTTGCTCCCGCCAGTCTCCTCACCATTCCAAGTTTCCGAAGTTCATCCTCCACACCCTGGGATACCGCGCTTATTCCCCCGACTATATCGAATTCTTTGATTCCAACTTTCTTTATCCAGTCTAATTGCTCGGCATTTAGTTTATCCCCTACAAGCATCAATGGACTCTGAAAAACTGCTGATGCAGAGAGCGCATCCGGATAGTTTTTTCCTGTTGCGATTAGAAGATGCTGCGGAAGAGGAACCCCTACATAAGGCCCGCTACCCTCCGGTGCCGGATGCAGATACCTAAGAATTGCCATATTGGTGTCATATCTATCTTTTCCTCCCAGTCTTATGGCATTAAACCCTGCTGCTTTTACATTTTTCTCGAACCTTTCGCTAATCACGGATTTTCCGCCAACGATATAGACATTTGCGTCCCTTTCCGCTTTCTTCTTTATGTACTCAAGCACCTTGGTTTCTTTGTCGGGATTTATTAACAATATGGGGCAGTTGCCGTCCTCTGCTGACAGATATCCGGCGGAAAGTGCATCCGGGAAGTTTCCTCCGTAGGCTACAGTAATTCCATTAAAACGTCCATCGGACTCTTCTGAACAAAGATAATCCGCGATAGCAAAGGCGGTTTCATAACGGTCTTTACCTGCGAATCTTTGATCTAAGGATACAGCACCTTCATCTTCACCTACGATTTCATCAGCATAGACCGGTACGTTCCAACCCGCTACCCCTGAAAATGCACTTAGCGCTACTATGAGAAAGGCTAAGGCTAAAGCTAAGGAGAGGCCTGCCGCGTTGATATTTCCTTTTCTTTTCTTCCTAAACATTTTAATCCTCCTGTCTTTCCTATAGATGTTTATTTACACAAAAGGCGCTCCTAAATAGAAACGCCCCTCATTTTTACAGTCTCATATTTATAGTCCGTAGATTTCTCCAAATTTTTCTTCCAGATAGGTTAGGTATGGATCGGTGGAGAAGGGTTCCCCGAGTACTCTCTCCAGGATTTCCTTTGGCTCATAAAGGGAGCCGTGCTTCCAGATGTTTTCACGGTTCCACTCATTAATCGGACCAAGGTCACCCTTTGATAGACATTCTTCCACGTCTACGGTTTCTCTCATTTTCTTCATGAACTGTGCACCATAGGCATTACCTAAAGCATAGGATGGGAAGTATCCGATTGCGCCGAAGGACCAGTGACTGTCCTGAAGAACTCCCTTGGTGTCATTGGGAACATCGACTCCCAGGTATTCCTTGTATTTGGCATTCCATGCCGCGGGAAGATCCTTTACTTCCAATTCGTCATGGAGAATTGCCTTTTCCAGTTCGTATCGAGTCATTACGTGGAGACAGTATGTTGCCTCATCGGATTCTGTTCTTACCAATGAAGGTTCTACTTTATTAACTGCACGATATACATCATCCTCTGTATACTGGCTAAGGGTTGGGAAAAGTTCAACAAGCTTAGGATAGATGTAATTAATAAAGCCCCTACTTCTTCCAATTAGATTTTCATAAAATCTGCTTTGGCTCTCATGGATTCCCATGGATACGCCGCCATCTAAAACCGTATATGCCAAATCCTCTTCAGATCCCGTATCATAGAGGGCATGACCTCCCTCATGAACCACGCTGTATAAGGATGATGCAAAATTGTCTCTGTGATAGTGTGTGGTAATTCTTTCGTCCAGATGTGAACCCAGGCTAGTTGTGAATGGATGCTCGGTTGTTGATAGTCCTACGTGTTCCTTGTCGAGGCCAAGTACATCCATCAAATAAAGTGATAATTCTTCCTGTTTGTATTCCGGAAAATCTCCCGCCAGGCAACTGTCATCAACCTGCGGTTTTTCCGAGATTTTGCGAAGAAGGGGAACAATTCTTTCCTTTAGCTCTCCGAAGAATTCGTCGCAGAACTTCATGTCCATGCCTTCTTCGTATTCATTTAACCAATAGTCATAGGGGTCTTTTCCCGGTGCGCGATAGGCTGCGAATCTCTTTGTTGTATCAAAGACCTTCTCCAAATATGGCAAGTAGCTTTCAAAGTCATTATTCCGCTTCGCCTTTTCCCAAACCGCCTCCGATTGTACCAGCAGTCTTCTGTATTCTACGTATTCATCCATAGGAATCTTCTTCATATCCCTGATACCCTTAAGCATCAGATATACCATCCTACGTTCCTTTTCGTCCAGGGATTCTTTGTTGGCATCCAGGAATTCCAGTAATTCCACGGTTTCTTCCCCCGTTGTAATCTTATACATTTCTTCCGATAGAATCGCCAGCGACTGGGCACGGTTTTGGTAGGTCCCCTTTGGGGCTACCGTTTCTCCATCATAGTGAATTGCTCCGGCTGCATGCCCATACGCAGCCATTCTTTTCTGGAGTTTAACTAAATCTTTTCTTGCTTGCTCTAGTTTCATATACTTTCCTTTACAATTTTATATGAGTTATAGATTATAGATTTCAGCATATTTTTCATTAAGATACCCAACATAGGCATCACTGTTAATAGTTTCAATACCCAAATATTTCTTCATAAGCGTATCGGTATCAACCATTCCTGTATGTTGCCATATACGCTCCTTTATCCACTTATTTATCAAGGAAAAATCGCCTTTTCTCAGGCAGGAATCGAAGTCCAGTTCTTCCTTCAACTTTTCTACCATTAGCGCAGAATAGCTATTGCCCAGAACGGATGTAGGGAAATAGCCTATGGCGCCATTGGCCCAATGTATATCCTGAAGAACCCCTTGAACCGGATCATCTATTTCAACACAAAGGTATTCCTTGTATTTTTCCTGCCATGCATCAGGAAGATCATCAAAGGAAAGGCTCTTATCCATCAGCGCCTTTTCTGTTTCATACCTTATAAGAACATGCAAATTATTGGTTACTTCATCGGAACCCATTCTGATTGGGCCAGGCGTAACGCTATTAACAGCCAAATACAAATCATTAGGCGTGGATCCTTTTATGGTTCTAGAAAAGGATGATTTCAGCACGGGGTAGAGGAACTCGATGAAAGGTTTGCTCCTTCCCACTATATTCTCATAAAAACGAGCTTGACTTTCCAGGAAGCCTAAAGATGCAGATCCATCAATAAATGTATAACCAATATTATCCCCCTGTCCCAACTCATAGAGAACATGACCACACTCATAAAGCATAGTGTATAGTGACAAAGAGAAATCTTTTCTGAAATACTTGGTTACAATACGCTGATCATAGCGGGAACCCATATTGGTTGAGAAGGGATGATCCGCTGTCGCCAATCCAACTCTACCCATATCAAGGCCCAAAATCTTCATGATAAAAATAGCCAGATCTTCCTGCTTTTCAAGCGAAAAATCTCCTTTTAAACAGCTCTTGTCAATCTCTGGTTTCTCAATAATCTTACGGAAAAGCGGCGTTATGTTATTCCTTACCCCGTCAAAGATTTCATCGTAAACTTGAACTTCAATCCCGGGCTCATAATTGTCGAGGCAATACTCGTAGGGCGTCATTTCCGGCTTACAGCATGTTGCGATTTCTCTAACCTTGTTAAAAATCTTTTCCAGATAAGTCTTAAATCCCTCGTAGTCATGTTCCTCATTTGCTATATGCCATGCGTCCTGGGCGGCGGTTAACAAGCTTTCATATTGAATATATTCTTCAATGGGAACTTTTCTCTTTTTATCAGTTTCCCTTCTGAACACCACTAATGAGCGTCGCTCAATTTCGGTAAGTTTATCTTCATTTTCCCATAGAAAATCAATGAGTTCGGTGGTTTCCTCACCGAACTTCAATTTATATAATTCCTTGTTTAATACCTCCAAGGAAGCGATTCTATTCTCTGTAGTCCCTGCAGGAGCTGTTGTTTCGCCGTCATAGAATATCATAAGTATTGCATGATTCATGGCAGCAATTCTTTTTTGAAGTTTTGAAAAATCTTCTCTTGCTCTTTCTAATTCCATTATAAACACCATACACACGATTAACAGAATAAATCAAAGCTGATATATTTCAGTATATTTATTCTTTAAATATTTAATATAGGCATCATTGGAAATTGGTGCACCCACGTATTTCTCCATTATTTCCTTGGAATTAAAGAGTCCACCATACTTCCAAATCTTTTCCTTATTCCAGAAATTAATTAATTTAAAATTACCTTCCGCTACGTAGTCATTAATATTGATTTGCTCACTCATCTTCTCTGCAATCTGTGCACTATATGCATTCCCAAGGGCATATACAGGGAAGTATCCGAAAGCGCCAAAGGGCCAGTGAATATCCTGCAGCACACCATTTACGTCGTCCTGCACATCGATTCCCAAATACTCTTTATATTTTTGTCTCCATGCATCGGTTAAATCATTAATATTCAGGTCTCCATAAATCATGGCTTTTTCCAATTCATAGCGAACCATCAAATGCAAATTGAATGTAAGTTCATCAGAATCAATTCTATTGTAATCAGCTTCCACCTTATTTACTGCTCTATATACTTCCTCTGCAGAATAGCTTCCTACAGGAATTGGAATAAGCTCAACTAATTCCGGATATATATATTCGATGAAGGATCTGCTTCTTCCTATAATATTCTCATAGAATCGTCCCTGGCATTCTGTAAGGCCAATAGAGGCAGTACCATCTAAAACAGTGTATGCCAAATTATCTGCTTGACCCGTCTCATATAGCACATGTCCACCTTGATTGAGAACAGTATACATGGATGAGGAAAAATTCTTTCTGGAATACCTGGTGGCAATCCTTTCATCATAATGAGATCCAAGGAAAGTAGTGAATGGGTGCTCCGCAGTAGCCAGTCCAACCCTATTCAAATCCAATCCAATAAGCTCCATTATATAGATTGCCAGATTCTCCTGAGTCTCCACAGGGAAATCTCCTCTGAGACAGCTGTCATCTACCTGAGGCTTTTCTTTAATCGCCATTAAAAGAGGGGTAATCTCTTCCCTTATGGCATCAAAAAGAGAATCGAAGGTCTCTACGCTTATGCCTTCCTCATATTGTTCCAGGCAATATTCGTATGGATCTCTTCCGGGAGCGTTATACTCAGCAAAACTTTGAACGAACTCTATTATTCTCTCAAGCTTAGGGGCTAGAATTTTAAAGTCGTTTTCCTGTCTTGCCGTATGCCATGCAGCCTGAGCTTCTGTCAATAGCGCTCCATACTGGGAGTATTCCTCCAATGGAATATTCTGCTGCCTCCTGGTTTCCTTAAGAAGGAAATCAACCGCTCTACGCTCCTTTACGGATAGCCAGTCCCTGTTCTCATCCAAAATATTAATTAGCTCAAGAGACTCCGGACCATTTCTAAGTTTAAAGGCCTCTTCATTCAATATTTGTAAGGATTGCGCTCTGTTATCTGCTGTATCGGGCGGCGCAGAGGTTTCTCCATCAAAATATATTAGTGCTGTTGCGTGATTGAAGGCACAGATTCTTCTTTGTAAATCCGCAAAACCCAATCTTGCTTTTTCTAAATCCATTCTTTTTCCTGTCTAAATAATCTCTTTTAAAACGGCTTTCCTAAGAAGTCTACATTACTAAGTATTACCGTTCTGTGTTTCCGAGTATTTCCTAGTCTTCCAAGCTACGTTTAATTTCAGCGGTTGTTTCAGCCGCAATGCGTCCTTCTTCGGAAGTTTCTTCATCTATGCAAGGATCTATCTCCAGCGGGGCTTCGGGTTTTGGACTATAGTCAATGGGCGTATGGTCACCGATTCCCATAGCTTCGCTTATTACCCCTGCCTTTGTTACAAGCTCTGTGATATCGGAGGGCATGTAAATCTTTGTTGCACGACCGTCAGCTACGTTTTTAAGGGCGTCAAGTCCTTTGTATTTAAGCACTTGCTCGTTTATATCTGCCTCACGGAGACGCTTTAGACCTTCTGCCTCTGCCTGATAAACCAGTTCAATGGATTTTGCCTGACCCTCTGCTACTGCAATTCTGGCTTCCTTTTCAGCTTCTGCAGCCAAAACTTTTGCTTCCTTATCACCCTTTGCTCTACTTACTACAGCTTCCTGATGGGCCTGGGCTTCCAATACTGTTTGACGACGTTCACGCTCAGCACGCATCTGCTTAGTCATTACTTCCTCAATTTCGCGAGGCGGAGTGATATTCTTAAGTTCAACACGGGTTACCTTGATGCCCCATTTATCCGTGGCTTCATCCAAAATCGCTTCCATTTGTGCGTTGATTTTATCTCTGGATGTAAGGGTTTGGTCCAATTCCATACTACCGATTATGTTACGGAGAGTAGTTGCCGAGAGGTTCTGAAGACCCGCTATTGGATTTTCAACACCGTAGGTGTACATTCTGGGATCAAAGACTTTGGCAAAGACAACCGAGTCAATGCTTACACTTACGTTATCCTTAGTAATTACAGGCTGTGGCGGAAAATCCAACACTTGCTCCTTTAAAGATATCTTTCTTACAATCCTCTCAAAAAACGGAATCTTTAAATGGAGGCCTGCGCTCCATGTGGTTTTATACTTACCAAGGAATTCTATTATGTATGCCTGTTCTTGTGGAACAATTCGAATACACATAGCGATAATAGCAACAATAATTATTATGAGTATTATTAAAGCAATTAGTGGTCCCATGTTTTCCTCCTCTTATATTCTCGGTTCAATTAATCTTATTAGCCTTTCAATAAGCAATACCGAGCTTATCTTATTATAAATAATACAAATAATATTATACTCCAAATGCAGAAGACTGTATATATCATGGAGTCTGACAATATGTATTATTATTTTCCCAGCAAAATATTCCTTAAGCTGGTTCTACGGATATTATAACCATAATATAAAAGCCCGCCCTATCGGAATAGATGATAAGGTCGGGCTTTTGACACTCCCCATAGCTAAAGCAAGGGTATTAGCGGCAAGATTTTGATAATTGGATCTTATAACTTAGTATTTAGACTATTCCACCGGAACCAGCTTTGCCCATACCACCAAACGATAGTCGTCAACTTCCTGTGTGCAAGTGCTCATCATTACAATTCTATCTTCCGGAGAAACGCTAACTCCTGTCTCAGCCATTAATTCATTGATAGAGAGAACATGATTAATGTATTTTTGTTTTTCGGATAAATCTTCCTCCCCATCACCATTTTTAAAGTCAAATTTATATACTGTATCATCCGTTTCGTGAACTTTGGCACAAGCAAAAATCTCCATGTCAAAATCCTGGTCGGGTAGATATAGCTCAAACCTTGGATGTGCCTCGAAGTATTTAATTCCTCCTTCCCCAAAATAACTGGGAAGCAGTTTAAACATCGAGCCATCCTTCATTCTGTGTCCGTATATAATCGTTAGGAATTCATTAAAGGGATCTTTACAGTTATAATCCGCGAAAATTGTTCCTTTTCCATTGGCTTCTCCGGTTATCGTTCTTACCAGATAATAGTCGGAATAGGTCCCGGCATTATCCCAATTGTGACCGCCAACTACAGGATAATTCAAAACGGTATCACGGCACCTAATCCACGCAATCACATCTTCACTCTTTCCTTTAAGTGCTGTCCAGTCCAGGTTTTTCAACCTTGTGTTGTCTGTTCCCGTAAGCTTACCTGCCCCAACATCATCTGCAAAGTCCTCGTATATTACGGTACCTTCTTCATATTCATCGTAGATTTCATAGATGTTATATGCGCTATATCCCATAACGCAAATCAAAGCAAGGATTATCACTCGATAAATCCATGCTCCTATACCACCCTTTTTCTTTTTCTTCTTTTCTTCTTGGACTTCTGCTCTTGACATATTATTCCCTCATTAAAATTTTTTATCAGTATACCATAATTTCCCCTATTTGTGCGTAGTTTGTCGGTTTACCATCATCTATTTCTACCAAATAACCTGAGCCGGGCTGAACCATCCACTGCCACATATCCTCTTTTTC
>CACXFN010000151.1 GCA_902766915.1 uncultured Eubacteriales bacterium | reverse complement strand
CTGCCAATAAGGGTCCTGCAAAATGGGTGTAGAAGCTTATTCCACTATACTCTCTTCCAAATCCATACCTTGGTGCCAGATAAAAAAGCACCGTAACAAAGGTAAGCATTACAGTCCCCGCGCTGTAGTACTTAAGAAGTATTACCCAATGAGGAAGAAAAACCTCACCCATATTGCGGTTCACCAATTCAAAGATAAGCGCCGCCCCACAAGCCACAGCGGAAAAGATATTGGAGTCAGTTGTGAAAAACCTAAAGGTTCGCTTTCCGATTGGTTTCTCACTCCCCTTTCTGGCCACCAAAAATGCACTAGCCACAATCACAATTGTCGCTATCAGAATTATCAGGTTACAACCTATTGAATAATATAGTTTAGTCTGATTAGTCATAGTTTTTTACAAATATATTTTTATACCAATATTGTTCTATACAAATAACGAAAGTATTTGGTTTGAAATATCTATTCCTTTTTCAGTTAGCCGGATGCCGGTTCGGTTTCCCTCTGCATCCACATATATTCTAACATCGCCACTCTTAACATACTCATCCAGTTCCTTCATGCATTCAGCAAAGGTTTCTTCGAAGCCAATTCCAAATCGTGCCCTGAATTCGCCATAATTAATTCCACTGGTTAATCTTAGTCCGGTGAATACGAATTCGGACATATTGTCAAATTCTGAATTAACATGGTATTCTTCGTAAACCGGTGTATCATATGCCTCTACGTCTGCCTTTACAGTGAATCGAGTTCCATCTATGTAAGAAGACGCGCTTGGTCCGAAACCAAGATATTCCTTTAGAGTCCAGTATTTCAAATTATGCCTGCATTCAAATCCGGGAAATGAGGCATTACTGATTTCGTAATGCTTGTATCCGGCGGACTTTAATTTCTGAATCGCATAGTGATACATCTCCCTATCCAAATCATCGGATAATTCCTCGAATTCGCCCCTCTCAAAAGCAGCCATAAAGGGTGTCCCCTCTTCCATTTGCAGGCTGTAAAATGAAATATGTTCCGGCTTTAGGCTTAATGCAGTCTCCAGTGTATCTCTCCACTGATCCATGGTTTGACCCGGAATCCCGAACATTAAATCAATATTTACATTGCGGAATCCCGCGGCTCTGGCATCATTGATAGCCCCCTCGGCTTCCCGGCAATTATGAATACGCTCCAGGGTTTTCAAAACCCTGTCATCAAAGGACTGCACCCCGATGGACAATCTATTAAATCCGGCATTATGAAGCGCTGTCAGTTTTCCCACATTCACAGTTCCCGGATTTGCCTCAATAGTTATTTCCGAATCCACGCTAACAGTGAAGCTTTCTTTAATAGCATTTAGAATCGCAATAAGTGTTTCCTCAGGTAAAAGGGTAGGTGTCCCTCCACCAAAGAAAATCGAATCAACAATCTTATTTACCTCGGTGCTTCTTATATCTGCGATAAGTGCATCCCTAAATCTATCAAAATATCTATCAAAGTTTCCGAAGATATTTCCACCGGAAGCTACATCAGAATTAATGAGACAATTCTCTGAAACCCCTTGGGAGTAAAAACCGCAATACGGACATTTACGCAGACAAAAGGGTATGTGAATATATAATCCTAAATTATTTGTCGTCATCATATTTTAGAACTGCGGTAAAGGCTTCCTGCGGAACTTCAACTCTGCCGAATTGACGCATGCGCTTCTTACCTTCCTTCTGTTTCTCCAGAAGCTTCTTCTTTCTGGAGATGTCGCCGCCGTAACACTTGGCGATAACGTCCTTACGATATGCCTTTACGGTTTCTCTGGCTATTACCTTCTGCCCGACTGCCGCCTGAATCGGAACTTCGAACTGATGCATAGGAATTACTTCCTTTAGCTTCTTGCAAACGAAACGTCCTCTTTCATAGGCTTCCGATTCATGAACTATCATGGAAAATGCGTCAACTATTTCCTTATTAAGGAGCACGTCCATCTTAACCAAGGTGGATTTTTGATAGCGGATGAATTCGTAATCCAGAGACCCATATCCCCTGGTTTTTGATTTAAGCGCATCGAAGAAATCGTAGATAACTTCATTTAACGGAAGCTCATAATGGAGCGTCACTCTATCCTTGGTGATGTATTCCATGTGAAGCATATTTCCTCTACGCTTCTGACAAAGCTCCATAATGGAACCTACATATTCCTTAGGTATCATGATGTCCGCTTTTACTATAGGCTCTTCTATGTGGTCTATTTCAACCGGCGAGGGCAAATTAGTCGGATTCTGAATCATCTCCACCCTACCATCCGTCATTACCACTTTATATACTACGCTTGGCGACGTTGTAATTACCGCTAGATCGAATTCTCTCTCCAAACGCTCCACTATAATTTCCATGTGAAGGAGCCCCAGGAATCCGCAGCGGAAACCGAAGCCCAGAGCTGTTGATGTTTCAGGTTCGAAGTTAAAGGCAGCGTCGTTTACCTGGAGCTTCTCTAGGGCGTCCTTGACGCCTTCGTATTTCTCACCCTCTGCAGGATAGATTCCGCAATAAACCATGGACTGGGCAGGCTTGTATCCCGGAAGCATCTCATCGGCAGGGGCTGATGCCAGGGTTATGGTATCTCCCACCTGAGCATCCTTTACCTGCTTTATGCTGGCGCAGATATATCCTACTTCCCCGGCCTTAAGGGCCTTTACAGGAACATGTCCCGGAGCCATAACGCCTACTTCCGTAACCTCATATTTCTTCCCGGTATTCATCAGGAGGATATTATCCCCAACTTTTACGGAGCCATCAAAGATTCTGGTATATATCACAACCCCTTTATAATTGTCGTAAACACTATCAAAGATCAGAGCCTTCAGCTTGCCATCCGGATCCCCATTTGGAGCAGGTATCGTCCTTACCACAGCTTCTAAAAGTTCCGTGATTCCTAACCCCTCCTTTGCTGAAACCAGCGGAGCCTCGGAAGCATCAATTCCTATCATCTCCTCTATCTCTTCCCTGGTTTCATCAGGGCGCGAACTGGCCAAGTCTATTTTATTTAAAACAGGTAGTATTTCTAAATCCTCATCCAGAGCCAGATATACATTTGCCATGGTCTGCGCTTCTACACCCTGGGTTGAGTCCACCACCAAAACAGCCCCTTCACAGGCAGCCAGGCTTCTACTTACTTCGTAGTTAAAGTCCACATGACCCGGAGTATCAATCAAATTAAAAATATATTCCTGTCCGTCCTCCGCCTTATAGACCAGGCGCGTCGTCTGGAGCTTGATAGTTATTCCACGCTCCCGCTCCAGATCCATATTGTCCAGGAATTGCTCCTTCATATCTCGCTCGGCAACCAATCCGGTGTTTTCAATTATTCTATCCGCCAGTGTAGATTTACCATGGTCGATATGCGCAATTATACTGAAGTTACGAATAAATTTTTGATAATTATTGTCCATCTATATATTCGACTACCCTTTCCCTTTTCTGCCGAATGAGCAAATACCAATATATTTCCCTAAAAAGGGATACCGGCAATTCCGATATCCCTTCTCCTGCATTCTTAAGCACATCACCAGCTATTCGAATACTTTGCTGGTTATTTCCTTGCCCGAAGCATCCACATAACTGACCTTGATATTTATTCCACTTATGCCTGTTTCCGTTTCCAGGTCTTTAATCACTCCTGTGAATGTGTCCCCCAGGCTACCAAGGGCATTGTTTAAAATATCTGCCGTAAAATTCACGTCCTCAACCGTATAGGTTATTTCTAAGGTATTACCGGTTATTGTCACTGTAGCATTTGGATCATCCGACACTATACCTTGAATGGCGTCTTGTTCACTTTGATTGGCCTTAACGTATTCCTCCAACGTCTCCGGTGCCTTTTTACCACATGCAGTTACAAAGAGCATCAGAATCACTAATGCAACTGCAATCAGGGCAATTCTTTTCTTACCCTTCATAATGCCTCCTTTGCTACGGTGCTTTTTTCCCTTCATCAAGGTTTACTTAAACCATAATGATGTGCTATTTAAAAAGTTCCTACTTATATTATGCTGTTATTTTCACCAACATGTAAATTATAATGGATTGGGCCTATACCGTCAAGAGAGCCTGCTCCAAGTCTTCTATTATATCTTCAACATTCTCAAGACCTACAGATACTCTCACCATGCCTGCATTTATCCCTGCCATTTCCAATTGCTCATCCGTCAGTTGCCTATGAGTTTCGCTGGCAGGATGAAGGACGCAGGTTCTAATATCGGCAACGTGAACTTCATTGGATGCAAGCTTTAAATTATCCATGAATTTTGCCGCAGCATCCCTTCCTCCCTTGACGACTATGGAGATGACACCGCTGGCACCCTTTAGGTATTTCTTATATAGTTCGTATTGACTATCTCCGGGAAGCGCAGGATAACTTACGCTCTCAATCTTATCCGAAGATTGTAGATATTCTGCCACCTTTAAGGCATTTTCGCAGTATCTGGGCATCCTCAGGGCCAGGGTTTCCAGGCCAAGGTTCAGAAGGAAGGCTGAATGAGCTGCGGGATAGCAACCAAAGTCTCTCATAAGCTGCATACGAGCCTTTATTATATACGCCATTTTTCCATATACTTCGGTGTATACGGTTCCATGATAGGACTCATCAGGTTCCGTGAATTCCGGGAAATTGCCATTGGTCCAATCAAAGTTTCCGCTGTCAACTATAACACCTCCGCCCTGCACCGCATGTCCGTCCATATACTTGGTGGTGGAATGAGTTATAATGTCCACTCCGTATTCAAAAGGTTTGCATAGTATCGGTGTGGCAAAGGTATTGTCAACAATTAGGGGCACACCATGTTTATGTGCTGCATTTGCAAACTTTTCAAAATCCAAAACCGTAAGGGCTGGATTTGCTATAGTTTCACCAAATACAGCCTTAGTATTTTCATCAAAGTAAGAATCAAGTTCTTCCTCTGAAACAGTTCCCGGTACCATTCTGCATTCTATACCGTATTTCTTTAGCGTTACAGCAAATAGGTTTATGGTTCCTCCATATATTTCTGAACAGGAAATTATATTATCCCCTGCCTTACATATATTAAGAATGGCCAGAAGGTTTGCAGCCTGTCCCGATGAAGTGCACATGGCCCCAACGCCCCCCTCCAGCTCGGCAATTTTATTCTCCACTGCCATTACTGTGGGATTTGCAAATCGGGAATAGATCAAAGCCTTAGTCGGCTCATCAAATACCGACGCCACCTCCTCTGTGGAATCAAAGACATAGGTGGTACTCTGGACAATTGGAACTACCCTGGGTTCCGTGTTTTTCGGGGTATAGCCTGCGTGAAGGCATTTTGTTTCATCTCTCATACTTATAACACTCCTCTATGTTTTTAGAATAGCATTCTATGATATTGACTGTTACTTAAACACTACAGCAATTATTATAAATTGATTGGAAAGCTTCCTAAATTATAAATCTATAATTAATAATATATATTCAATATTCTACCACATGTTTCTTAAAATATCTTAATGTTTTTCTACTAATAACCCATCGATAATTAAGAAATTTTAGAATTTAAAAAATACGCTATGTCCATTTTGCAACGTTTATTTGACTTTTTGATTTCTATATGCTAATATACAACCAGTTTTTTCTTAAGAAATCTTAAGAAATGAGGTGAGTGAAATTGAATATAAGAAAACATGCGATAATCGCCGTATTATGTATCACAGCGGTTTTAGGCGCAGGTGTCCTGGCTTGGGGCAATCTACCTGAAGCAATAGCAGATAGTGAAATAGATTCACAATCCGTAGCTACAGCCGCATACCAACCGGCAAGAACCATGAGTCAGGTTAATCCCATGACATCGGAAAGAAACCAGGAAAACGCCATAAATCAAATGACCGAAGATGATTCCCTGGAAGCTGCTGAAGAACAGGATTTAACCGATACAGAAATAACGGAAGATTTATCAGAAGCAGATGAGGAATTGAATGATGAGATTTCCGATTATGAAGATTCGGAATCATCTGAAGAATACCTAGAGGAACAAAGTGCCCCGGATGAGGAAGAAAGCCCTTATGAGGAAACCCCTTCAGAGGAGACCGAACCCCAGCAGGTATATGAAGAAGAGGATTATAGCGAAAGCCCAACAATAGACGGCTATAGCTACAGCAACGTAATAACTTGCACCGCATATGCCTATGTGGCAGGCGGGTATGGAGCTTCAGGAAATCCGGCTGTATACGGAACTTGCGCAGTCGATCCATCAGTTATCCCCCTTGGAACCAGATTGTATATCGAAGGATATGGATTCGCAATAGCAAACGATACAGGAGGAAACATTGTAGGCTGTACAGTGGACCTGGTTATGGATACCACTGCAGAATGTTATAACTGGGGTGTACGAACTGTAAACGTTTATATACTCGATTAATAAAGATATTGGATTAGAGATTTTGGATTAGAGAAGAAAAAATGTGCTCCCCCCTCGAGAGCACACTTTTTCTTTTTTGTAGTTTGTATTTCTATATTTATAAAGGCTTTTAGGATTGTTAT
>CACXFN010000150.1 GCA_902766915.1 uncultured Eubacteriales bacterium | reverse complement strand
TGATGAGGTTTTAAACCTGGTAAAGATGGGAATGACATCTCAAGATTATCCAATGAAGGGAATAGGGTATAAAGAGCTGATTGATTATATAGATGGTAATGTGGAATTAGATGATGCTATCACATCTATTAAAACTAATTCAAGGCATTATGCAAAACGTCAGTTCACCTGGTTTAAACGTTATGACAGCATGAAATGGTTTGATTTAACCGGGATAGATAATTATTCTGAAACCCCACAGAATTCGTATGAAGGAATCGTATCAGAGATTGAAGAATGGCTGAAGACAGAACTAAAAAGGTAGTTGCCCATAATAGAAGCGATAAGCCGGATAATGTGGTTAAACATGAGGCTGAGATTTTTCAGGAATGTGAAAAGATTGAAGAATCTCTTCCCAGGTTTTTGCGTGGTTTTTTTGTGTACTTAAGAGGTAATGTACTTCCTATGTCCAGATTAAATTATCTCAGAGATATACGTTACTTCTGTGAATACCTATGTCGTGAAACCATACTGACGGATGCAACAGAACCTAAAGATATAACTATTAAGGAGTTTAATAAAATAAAAGCGAAAGATATAAATTCTTATTTAGATTATTGTCGCCATTATTCCATTACCAAGGATGGTATAACAAATATATACGAGAATAAGAATAAAACCCTCGCCAGAAAACGTTCTTCTGTATCCGTAATGTTCAAGTATTTGTACAGAGACGAGCTTATTGAAAAAAACATAACTGATGGATTTGATCCCATCAAGGTTCAGAAAGCCAGTGAAAAAGAAATCAAAGCTCTCCAGGATGATGAGGTTATGCGAATGCTTGATGCTGTCTCATCAGGAACCGGACTTACAGAAAGAGAACGTGGATATTGGGAAAAGACTAAACTTAGAGATAAGGCTATTCTTATGTTATTCCTTACCTATGGACTCCGTTTAAGTGAATTATGGCAATTGAATATCAGCTCTTTTAATTTTAGTCGTGGAGAGTTTAAGATTTACAGGAAGAGGGGAAAGGAAAGTATCATGCCCCTCAATGAATCTGTAACTGCAGCCATACATGACTATGTAGACAATGAGAGACTATCGGATGACAGGGTAGTTCCCGGAAATGAAGACGCATTATTTTTATCATTACAAGGTAAACGTATGACCGAAAGGCAGATAAGGGAACTGGTTAAAAAATATACCGCCATTGCTTTGAATACATCCAAGGCCGGCGGATATAGTCCCCACAAATTAAGAGCGACTGCAGCCACCAGTTTAATTGGTAGAGGTAATTCCATTTACGATGTGGCAGCTCTTCTTGACCATGAACAAGTTACAACAACCCAATTATATGCACGTCAGAAACAAGGCATAAAACGTGATTTGGTTAAGGGCATGGAATGGGAAAAGGAACGTCTTGAGGGCTGGAAAGATGAAGAATAAGCCCATATTGATAGATACACCTGAGGGACTTTCCTTAGAATATGATGGTATGATTCTATGTCCAGATTTTTCGGATTTGATAAAACGTACTACTCCCGGTCTATTGGAAAGTGAGCTTATAGTTAAGGCCGCCAAATTCAAAGGTGTTGAACCTAATAGAAATGGTACTTTTAAAGGTAAAGGCTACGGGTGGAACGGGCTATGTGCTGTGGATATGACTGCTGGTCTTGGTGAGGATTCTTTTTTATTAGCTGCCTATGGTTTTAATATGACTCTTTATGAAAAAGACCCAATTATTGCTGCATTACTTAAGGACACAGTTAACAGAGCTAAATCTCAGGACTGGGAAGGTTCTCATATTGCTAAGCGTATGAATGTTATTGAAGGAAATAGTATTTATTCCAGTTTTGATAATCCGCCTGACTTAGTATATTTAGATCCGATGTTTCCAGAGAGAAGGAAAAGCGGTCTTATTAAGAAGAAATTCCAAATATTGCAGCAATTAGAGTCACCTTGTGAGAATGAAGAGGAATTGTTGGAAGCAGCAATAGGAATAAAACCAAGGAAAATCATTATAAAAAGGCCTTTAAAAGCTCCTGATTTAGGTGGTGTTAAACCAAGTTATTCCATTAAAGGTAGCGTAGTAAGGTATGATTGTATCGTTTTATAGAAATTAAAGCATATTGAGATAGGATAATGAATAATAAAGATAGAATAAACAATTATATAATTGATGATTTTGGGATTGATATCAGATTAATAAACATGGCCGAGAATGCTGAAAAAGAAATGTTACATGAATTAGGCGATATTGATGAAATAGCAATGTTTAATCAGCTAAAAGTACTTAAGGCCTTTCAAGAGGTTGGTGTATCCGATGCGCATTTTGGATGGAATACAGGCTATGGGTATGACGATGTAGGCAGAGAAGTTGTTGAACGGGTGTTTGCAAAAGTGTTTGATAGTGAAAAAGCATTGGTTAGACCTAATATTGTAAATGGTACACATGCAATTTCTCTGGCATTATTAGGATTACTAAAAAGGGAAGACAAGCTTATTTATGCTACGGGAAAACCCTATGATACACTCCAAAGTGTGATTGGTTATAAGGAAGGTCAGGAGAGTTCTGGCACATTAAAGGATCTCGGAATTGACTATGAAGAGATTAATCTCTTGTCAGATGGTAGTTTTGATATTGAGAATATAAGAGAGGCATCTGATAAAGCATCAAATAGAGTTATGATTGCTATTCAAAGATCAAAAGGTTATAGTTTACGTAATTCAATTACCGTAAATCAAATTAAAGAGCTAGTGACCGAAATTAGAAAATTTAAAAATGGTTTACATATTATAATTATGGTAGATAATTGTTATTGTGAGTTTACCGAATATGATAATCCTATCTCAGTGGGTGCAGATATTATTTGTGGTTCATTAATTAAGAATCCAGGTGGAGGCCTTGCTTTATCCGGTGGGTATTTATGTGGAAGGTCCGATTTAATCGATCAAGCTTCTTTTAGGCTTACTTGTCCAGGGATTGGGGCAGAATGTGGGTTAACTTTTGGCCAGAATCGTTCAATTTTACAGGGTTTATTTCAGTCGCCCAGGGTTACTGCCGATTCAGTAAAAGGTGCATTACTATGCGGTAGAATCTTTCAAAATCTTGGATTTACTGTCAGTCCAAATAAGGATTTAAATGAAAGATGTGATATTATTCAGGCCATTGTGCTTAATTCTGAAGAAGCCGTTCAGGCTTTTTGCTCCGGAATTCAATCCGCTGCACCGATTGATTCTCACGTTACTCCTGTACCTGCACCAATGCCGGGATATGATAATGATATTATTATGGCCGCGGGAACATTCGTTCAGGGTGCTTCTATTGAATTATCTGCGGATGGTCCTTTAAGAGAACCCTACGCTGTATATTTCCAAGGTGGATTAACATATGAACATTCTAAAATCGGTGTATTAATGGCAGCTCAAAGGCTTATAGATGCTGGAATTATTGAGAACATTACCTAAATGGATAAGAATAAACAATCTGATAAATATAGTTCAATAAAAAAAATAATTACTATTCTTAAGTTTTTAATTCTTATAGGAATTATATTCGGCATACCATTATATTTATATTTTAATCATGCCGATACCTTAAGTAATTTAAAGGATACGGAAAATCTAGCCGCTTTTGCGGATTCTCTGGGGGAACATAAGATTAAGAGCGCTGTTTTTTATATTGTTATTCAGTATCTTCAAATAGTAATAAGTATTATACCCGGTCAAATCGTACAGATGGCAGGAGGATATCTGTTTGGTGTAGTTTTGGGTGTTGTTTTTTCATTGATTGGTGCATCATTGGGAACCAGCACAGCTTATTTTCTCGGAAAATACCTTGGTAGAGATGCAGTAAAACTATTCATCAATACTGATAAAACGGATTATTATGTGGAACGTTTAAACAGTAAAAGAGCTTATTTAATAGTTTTTATACTTTACCTGATACCTGGATTACCTAAGGATGTACTTGCATATCCAGCAGGTATTTCAGATATGAAGCTTGGCGTATTTCTACCAATTTCACTTATTGGAAGACTTCCTGCAATGATTGCAAGCGTACTAATTGGTTCATTTTATAAAACAGGACATTATTATGGGGCAGGGGTACTTATAATAGTATTTGTAATAATCTTTGGAGTTTGCCTTATCTTCAGAAAACGAATAACTGAATTTATAGATAATTATTACGAAAGAATAATTAAATAAAAAGCATTTAATTCTTTAAAGACCTTTTAAAAACGCTTTTATAAAACCTTTAAAAAACGAAAAAACCTTCAAAAAACATAAAAATAGGGGATTTAACAAGGAAATTCCCATATATTACCTGTAAATGAGTAATAAATTGGACTTTTGCGGCAATATGGAACAAAAGTTTATTTTTTCTATTGACAACGAACATTCATTCTGCTATATTTGTTTTACTGAAATAAACGAACAAAAGTTTGATAGATAAATATAAAAGGAGAATAAAAGAATGTTTAAAAAATACTATATTGAGTCAAAAATAAGATTCACAATTTTTATACTAACATTGGTTTTGATAATCCTTATGTCTGTAAGTGCCATGTTCCATAATGTATATGCTGATGGAAAAGGTGCTGTAACAAATACATATTATGCAGTAACTGTAGAATCCGGAGACACGCTTTGGTCAATTGCACTTAAATATTCCGATGGTAAAACTGATATAAGAAAATTTATATATGAAATAACCAATTTAAACAATTTAGATTCAGCAGAAATATTAATAGGACAGCAATTGTTAATACCTGCATAAAAAGTCCCATCGATCCGACCCCCAATCGGATACCCCATAGATTCAGCCGAGGAGTGTAAAACTCCTCGGTTTTTTAAAGGTATTACATATCAGGAAGGAAAATAAAATCGCTTAAATCGAAAAATAGAGCCTCGATTTTTCGTTGGAATTTCAACATTTACGAAAGGTTTGAGAATATGGAAAGTATCAATGTATTTTTTGCACTAAAATGTGTTTATGATATATTTTCTAGTATATTCCTAAATAAGTACAATAAACTATTCCGAAAATTATGTTTATAGGAATAGTTTATTATATTAAAAATGGGCCCTGCCTATACTCCATAAGCTTGAGCCCGAATAAAACACACTCACCTAACTTATCTTCTATTTTAAAAAAATTAATGAACTCTAACGCTAAAAAAACTCTACCGCTTAAAGAATTCTACAGCGGATTTAAATATTCCCATATCATATTTGCCGGGAACATTTTTATATAGATGTTTACCTATACGTTCAGAATGTCCCATCTTTCCAAAGATTCTACCATCCGGTGATAAAATTCCTTCAATGGCGTTATAAGATCCATTTGGATTGAATTGAATATCTCCTGAAACATTTCCGTTTATATCCACGTATTGTGTGGCAATTTGACCGTTTTGGGCCAATTCTTCAATTAATTCAGGTCTGGCTATAAATCTTCCTTCACCATGGGATATTGGCACGGTATAAATCTCTCCAGGCCTTGTATTTGCAAGCCATGGAGACTTGTTAGATGATATCCTTGTGCGCACCAGTTTGGATTGGTGACGTCCAATTTCATTAAATGTAAGGGTTGGTGAATCCTTATCAGTGTGGATAATTTTGCCATATGGTACTAATCCAAGTTTTATTAGAGCCTGGAAACCATTGCAAATACCGGCCATCAGCCCTCCTCTATTATCCATTAATTCAGTTACAGATTCTGATATTTCAGGATTTCTAAAGAAAGAAGCGATAAATTTTGCAGAGCCATCAGGTTCATCACCGCCGGAGAATCCTCCCGGAATAAAAATAATCTGTGATTCATTAATTTTCTTGGCAAACTCATCTACAGATCTGCTTACTGCATCTGAATTTAAATTCTTGATGACAAATATATCGGTATCTGCGCCTGCATCAATAAATGCTTTGGCTGAATCGTATTCACAATTTGTTCCAGGAAATACCGGTATCAAAACTTTGGGTTTACCCTCATTGAAATTGATATCCGTAAAATTATTATCGTAAACTAAATCTGATGCATCATATGTTCTTTCAGTATTATCAATATCAGAAGCCTTGATATTGCAAGGATATACAGATTCAAGTTTATCTTCATATCTGTAGATCAATTCATCCATTGGAATAGCATGCTCTTTACCTGTATCCTCCTTATAAAGAATTCGTCTATCAGAAGTAGTTTCACCCAGAATAACTGATTCAATATCTCTGTAATATGATAATGTTTCGCTATAACTGACGTCATCGGCCAGTTCCAATACAAAGGATCCATATCTATATCCAAATAAATCTTCTAAATCCAATTGAGAATCTACAATGAATCCCAAATCATTACCAAGTGCCATTTTAAATATAGCTTCTGCAGGGCCACCCATTCCAGGCGTGTAACAGCTCACAGCTTTTCCTTCCCTTAAAAGCTTGGTGACCTTCCCAAATATATCTTTCATAGAAGAGCCTTCTGGAAGAATACCCGTGTTATAGTCGTAATATGGCTTTATCAATACAACCTGATGCCCTGCCCCCTTAAACTCAGGAGAAACAATGTTTTCCGCATTATCACTGGTTACAGCAAATGAGATCAACGTAGGAGGAACATCTAAATCTTCAAATGATCCACTCATGGAATCTTTGCCACCGATGGCAGCTATACCTAAATCCATTTGAGCTACAAAGGCACCGAGAACTGCAGCCAATGGTTTTCCCCAACGTTTTGAATCATCACCTAGTTTTTCAAAATATTCCTGGAATGATAAATAGATATCTTTAAAATCTGCACCAGTTGCAATGAGTTTTGATACGGATTCGATAACTGCCAGATATGCACCATGATATGGGCTGGCCTCAGATATGAATGGATTGAAACCATAGGCCATAATCGAACATGTATCAGTATACCCTGAAGGCCTTGGTGGTACAGAAATAAGATTAACCATTGCCTGTATAGGCGTTCTTTGTTTGAATCCCCCAAAAGGCATAAGAACCGTACCGCCACCAATTGTTGAGTCAAACATCTCAGAAAGACCACGTTTAGAACAAGAGTTCAAATCCTGAACCAGATACCTAAAGGTTTCTTCAAAGTCTATCTTTGCAAGTTTTCCCCTGCGATTGAGTATAGGCTTTGCTTCCGGAACCTCAATATCAATATGCTTTTCAGCACCATTTGTATCTAAGAATTCACGTGAAATATCAACAATTGTTTTGCCATTCCATTCCAGTGTAAGATATGGTCTTTCCGTAACCTCTGCTACAACAGTAGATTCCAAGTTCTCTGATTCTGCTAATTCAGCAAATCTCTCGGCATCTTCCGGAGCAACAACTACAGCCATACGCTCTTGAGATTCACTTATCGAAAGCTCAGTACCATCCAAACCGGCATATTTCTTTGGTACATTATCCAAATTAACTCTGAGACCGGGAGCCAATTCTCCAATGGCAACAGAAACTCCTCCTGCACCAAAGTCGTTGCATCGAAGTATCATTTTTGATGCTTCAGGATTTCTAAAGAGCCTTTGTAGTTTTCTCTCTTCAGGAGCATTTCCTTTCTGTACTTCTGCACCGCAGGATTCCAATGACTCCAAGGTATGGGACTTGGATGAACCGGTGGCACCACCTATTCCGTCACGTCCGGTTTTTCCGCCTAGGAGTATAACCAAATCTCCGGGGCTGGGTCTTTCTCTTCTAACATTTTCAGCAGGTGCTGCAGCAATTACAGCTCCCACTTCCATGCGTTTTGCTCTATATCCCGGATGATATATTTCGTCTACCTGGCATGTAGCAAGGCCGATTTGATTACCATATGAACTATAGCCTGAAGCTGCCGTAGTAACAATCTTTCTTTGCGGCAGCTTACCTTCCAAAGTCTCTTCAATAGGAACAAGGGGATCCCCTGCCCCCGTTACTCTCATAGCAGAATAAACATAGCTACGACCGGAAAGAGGATCTCTAATAGCGCCACCAATACACGTTGCAGCACCACCAAAGGGTTCAATTTCCGTTGGATGATTGTGGGTTTCATTCTTAAAGAGCAAAAGCCAAGGCTCTTTTTTACCGTCAATTTCAACATCTATCTTTACGGTGCAGGCATTAATCTCTTCCGATTCATCCAGACCATCCAATAGTCCCTTTTCTTTTAGATATTTAGCAGCAATAGTACCAATATCCATTAGTGAGACCGGTTTTTTCCGATCCAAAGCATTTCTTATGGAAAGATACTCTCTATATGCAGATTCCACTTCGTGATTATTGAATTTAATACTTTCAATTGTTGTATTAAAAGTGGTATGTCTACAATGATCCGACCAATAGGTATCGATAACTTTGATTTCTGTGATGGTTGGATCTCTTGGTTTTTCAAGGCTTCCAAAGTATTCTCTAACCATCTTTAAATCTTCTAAATCCATTGCAAGGCCACGATCAGCAATGAAATCCTTTAATTGATCATCGGACATTTTAATAAAGCCTGTAAGGATTTCAACATTTTTTGGAATATCATATTCAACCTTTAAAGTATCAAAATCCGTAAGGGATGCTTCTCTTGATTCCACAGGATTAATAAGGTGTGCCTTTATTCTTGAAATATCTTCCATGGTTAGATTTCCGGAAAGAATATATACCTTAGCAGAACGAATTTCAGGTCTTTCACCCTTGCTGATTAACTGAATACATTCAGCTGCAGAACTGGCTCTTTGATCGAATTGCCCCGGCAGATATTCAACAGCAAAAATGGATTCATCGGCCTTAACTTTTAAATCCCAAAAGATATCGTCAACCTGTGGTTCAGAGAAGACAGTATTGGAAACCTGATAGAAAAGCTCCTCTTCTATTCCCTCGACGTCATATCTATTTATTACTCTAATTCCTCTAAATTCATTTATTCCGAGAAAATCAATGATTTCCGTCCTTAACTTTCGGGCTTCGTTATCAAATCCTGCTTTTTTTTCTACATAAATCCTGTAAACCATACTAAATCCTTTTAGTTAAACTAATCACCAACTGAAAAATAATCAATTATTTCAACACTTCTAAAGCCTTTTTTCCTATATCCTTTCTGTAGTAAGCATTATCAAAGCTAATACCGGAAACTGTATTATAGGCCTTTAAAATAGCTTCTTTCAGAGTATCAGCAGTTTCTGTAACTCCTAAAACGCGGCCACCTGATGTAATCAGGTTGCCACTTTCATCAATTTTAGCTCCGGCAATAAAGATGTTATCTAAGTTTGAATCATTATCTATATTGGATTCATCATTTTGTTTATGGGGTAAATTGATAACAAAACCTTTTTCGTAATTCTCCGGATAGCCATCTGAAGCCATAATGACGCAGCATGCAGCCTTGTCATTAAATAAAACATCAATCTCATCTAAGGTTTCATCTGTTACATGAAGCATAATTTCCAATAAATCGGTTTCCAAAAGAGGCAGAACGACCTGGGTTTCAGGATCCCCAAACCGACAGTTATATTCAATAACCTTAGGTCCCTCCTTGGTTATCATTAGACCAAAATACAAGCAACCTTTAAACTTTAGCCCTTCCCTGTTCATGGCAAGCATGGTGGGAAGAAAGATTTCTTCACGGCAGACTTCAGCGATTTCTTCAGTATAGTAAGGATTTGGAGCAATGGTACCCATGCCCCCTGTATTTAATCCTTCATCTCCATCCTTAGCTCTTTTGTGATCCATGGATGAAACCATGGGCTTTATCGTCTTTCCGTCGGTAAAAGCAAGCACCGACACCTCGGGACCTGTGAGAAATTC
>CACXFN010000149.1 GCA_902766915.1 uncultured Eubacteriales bacterium | reverse complement strand
TATAGTGATGAAGTCTTCTGGAGAAAGAATAACGATGGTGACGACCAGTTTTATTACGCCGGAGCACTTGATCTATCCGGCATAGAAAAACTCTATATTGATTCTCGTGTCGATAAGTATAATTTTGAAAAGAATATTTCAGAAGGTGGAGAAGCATCTGAGGGTACAAGCGATGCTGAAGAAGAAAAGTCTCAACAGGAAGAACCTACAGCAGAAGGATCTACCGAGGATTCTGCGGAGGAATCTGCAGAAGAATCAAAGGAAGAATCGGAATAAGAATGAACAAATAGAGTCCCAGGATAGGAGGAACATGATGAGTAATATAAACGAGCCGAAAGAAAATGGAAAAACGACAGTCTTTTGTACACAGTGTGGCAAGGAGAACCAAATAGAAAATAGTTTTTGCATTTATTGTGGAGCTAATATAGGGGCTAGTGAAAATAATCAAACTGTAGCCGAGCAAGGTTTCATTCAAGAAGAAAAAAATGCCAGTATATTTAATAGTGTCGGTAGTATTGTGAAAACACCATTGTCTTTGCGACAGTATATTTCTGTTGCTCTAATAGCTATAGCCGCTCTTATGATGGCGTTTGGTTCCTTTATAAAGCTAAATATTAAGTTTATTGATCAAGTATTAAAGATGATAGATATGAGTGGATTTAGCTTGGAGGCGTTCGGAATTAAGACAAAGTATTCACTATCTTCTTTAGGAAAACTATCAGGCGATATTTATTCAATGCTGGCATTGGCGGATGCATCCGAGGGAGCTTCTATACTACTTACTATAAAAGCGGTTATTATTTTTGTTTTGATAATTATTTTTATACTATCGTGCTTGACTATTATTTTATTAATAGCGAAGAAAGAAAAATGGTATCGATTGACAAATTGTTTTTTGATTGGGTTGGCCACATTGATTCCGATAATCGAATTTGCCCTTGCTAAAAAGATTAACGATAGAATTGCTGAATTGATTGGAGAAGGAATTATGGGCGGAGGCTCATCGATTATGGACATTATGGGTGGAGGTTCGTCTGCCGCGGGAGACGTGGCTTCAATAATTGGAATGGGCACATCTATGATAGATTTGAAACTAATAAAAATTAGTGCGTTTACGATATTGCCGTTGATTTTGCTTTTAGTGGTGCTGTTTTTAACCGCGAAGATAGATAAGCCTCTTTTAAGTGGCGGGACTATTGGAAGTGTACACGGAAGAAATATGAGAAATCAGGAACAAATGACAGATATGTATGTGCCTTATAACTCAAAAGAAATATATAGTCCCGGAAAATACTCAGAAGGTGCAGGCGAGTATGTACCCGGAAAATACTCGACTGAAGAAAGCAAACAGACTGATAACAGACCGTGAGTATTTATTGGAGGATATAAAATGGCTTTTTTTGAAAATTTAGGAAATAAAATGCAAGAGACTGGCGAGAGACTTGCTGATCAGGCTAGAAATCAAAGCTACGCCAATCAAATTGAACGTGACATAAAGATGATGATCGAAAAGAAAGAGCAAGACTTTTGCGAAATTGGGAAGCGAGTTTATCAAGCAAAAAAGGATAATCAAGTAGAGGAACCTGATTTGTCCGTATTGATAAAGGAAATCGATTTGATAGAGGAGGATTTAAAAAATGCAACCCGGCAGAGAGATAATTACATGGGGGTTGTAAGGTGTAAAAATTGTGGCACCGTACTTCCATCAAGTCAACCATTTTGTAGTCAGTGTGGATCGAGTCTTAATAATCAATAAAAGGAACAAGTGATAATGGGTAAGTGGATAAAACCATTAATATGGGGCAACGTTGTGTTGATGTTGGCCATAATCGGCATTTTGGCGGCAGATAATTTTTTGTCTAATAGCAAAAAGGAGGCTGCAATCGCTTTTAGTGAAGGTAATGCTGTCATTGCCAATGCTGCCCCAGATGAAGAATTTGTAGTTGAGAATATCTCTGGTGAGGATGACAAAAGATATGTTGGAACTGACGGAGAGCGGGAATGGGCGGTTTATGATATAAAGGGAAACAAGGTGGATGCGACTTTCGACGAGTCAGAGAGTGGCGGTGTCATCAAGCCTCCGAAAGGTGGTTGGAAAGAAGGTGCGTATTACATTTTAGATCTTGGAAGCTCCATGAAGATGAAAAGGGAAGGCTTTTCCGACTCCAGAAAAGTTGTATTTGGTGTCAATCAGAGCTTCCATGAAAATATAGTCTTGCAGGATAATGTATATGAGATAGAAGAAAGCGAAGATGCTAAATATGATGCAGAAATAGATAAATATAAGGTGGGAGATATCCTGATCTTCGATGTAGATAATGACGGATTTAAAGAAGCAGTTACAATTGTCGCTTTCGATGATAACAACGGAGAAAAAAAACCGGTTTTTGAAGAAGCCAAAGCTAAAGATGTATATAAAGAGTTAGATGTTTTCAAATACCAGGAAGTTGTTTTTGATGACTTGGATGGTTCCGCAGACACCATTCTTGCCGCGATGAAACAGAAAGGCGTTTTGGATAGATTATTCGGAACGGTCATTGCTGAAGCAGGTACTGAAATCAAGTCGGGAGATTGGAGTTTTTCTTTAGAAAGTTCACAAGAAGAAAGCGATAAGGAGCGTGGAGGCAAATCAGGTAAAGCTAACACGCTTACTATATCCGCAAGTAGTAAAAAAGATAATATTAGTTATTCAATTAATGTTGACCTGAGAATTGATGTCTTAACCATAGTTAATCTTAATGAAGTGTATGTTGATTTAGGATTTGAGATTGTCAATAAAGGAGAAATAGAAAGAAAATACGAGGCTAAGGCGGGAGCTAAAAAGGGAGAAGAAAAAACAGAAAAGAAAAAGGAAACCTTTAAAGATAAATATGAACAAGCTATATCTCATGGTGAGAAAGATAAATCCACACCTGAGGGAAAAATTTTAAGTATTTCGATTCCTATAGGGTGGGGCCTTGCAATCGATGTAGATTTAGGTTTGAGACTGGAGGCAGAAGCAATTGCTAAGGCAAAATTAGGCATAGAGAACGAGATTAGCTTCAGGGTGATTGTATGGCGTAATTTAATAACTGGAGAAGACATTAACGAAGAAGATATTCTTCAATGCGACTCATCAGCCGAGGCAAATCTTAATCTGATGGGCTCTGCTGACGTGGCAGTTTTTGCTACTGCAGAGGCGGGAATAAGTTTCTTATCATTGGTTGAAGGTGGATTTGAAGCTTATGTAGGACCATATATTGAACTGAGGGGAGAGGCAGACATAAATATTCCGCTGTGGGGAAAGAGTAAGCAGGAAATAAACATAGATGCAGATTTAGATATTGAAGCCGGGATAAAAGAGGGGGCAGACTTATATATAAAATCTGAAAAACTTATAGAGAAAATTGGAGTAGATTTTAAGGAAAATGTTGGATCTGAAAAAAAGTTACCTATGGTAGAGTATCACTTTAAAAGTAATAAGGAATCCGCTGAGACGAAAGAGGAATCTGCTTCAGTAGAGGAAGTGACGGAGGCTGAGAAAGAGGAGGAAAAAGAAGAGCCGGAAGAGGCAAAAGAAAATGCCTCAGAGGATAGAAAAGAGGCTGAGAAACAGCAGAACTCAGGAAACACGTATGATGTGATTGGTGATATAAAATCTCCGGCTGTGATGAAAAAATATGAAGAGATCATAAAGAAGGCGGATTCCTATTTTGAACAGGCCGATGGAGGATACGGAGGAAGTACCGGAAAGTATGGTTATGCGCT
>CACXFN010000148.1 GCA_902766915.1 uncultured Eubacteriales bacterium | reverse complement strand
TCTCTGTACATATTCCCTCCTAAAGTCGTACTTATTATGCAGTCATTATATCAAAAGTCATATGAGTTTTGCAATATAAAATACATTTTTGGCACGACTTTCTGTAAAAAAAGGGGATGGCATATTGCCATCCCTTAATGCAAACTCATTATGTAATCACTTTTTATGTAGGTGCCTTTTAACGCTTTTTCCTGTTGTTATGGTTAAGCTTTTGCTTCTTTAGCGTCTTCCTGTCTGCTTACGATTACTGCAGCGGAGAGGTCACCGACTACATTGACTCCGGTACGGCCCATATCAAAGATACGGTCTACGCCGGCTACCAGCGCAATACCTTCAACCGGGAGTCCTACTGACTGGAGTACCATTGCCAGCATGATCATACCCGCACCCGGCGTACCGGCGGTTCCGATAGATGCAAGTGTTGCGGTTAAAACGATTGTGATCATCTGTCCGAATGATAGGTCAATGCCGAAACATGCTGCTATGAAAATTGCGCATACGCCCTGATATATGGCGGTACCGTCCATGTTAATGGTGGCTCCCAGTGGTAATGTGAAGCTTGCTACGTCCTTACGTGCTCCCAGTTTATCTGCTGCCTCCATAGTAACCGGAAGAGTTCCGATGGAGGATGTGCTGGAAAACGCAAACATGAATGCAGGAAGTGCACCTTTGAAGAACTGAACAGGATTCATCTTGCCAAGCACACTTACCGTGGTTCCATATGTTAATATCGCATGTACGAAGTAGGCTATATAAGCGGTCAAAAGTACCATGGCCAGGGAACCTAGTACCTGGGGTCCATTCTGTGCCACAACCGGGGTAATCAGGCAGAATACTGCGATCGGTGTGAGCTTAATTATTCCCTTCATAATTACCATGAAAACCTCATAGAGACTGTCTATGAAGTCGCCCAGGAGCTTACCCTTCTCTCCGGCAAGAATAATACCAAATCCCAAGAAGAGTGCAATTACGATTACCTGAAGCATGGTGGAACTTACCATGGGCTCGAAGAAGTTGGACGGGAAGATCTTAACGATGGTGTCCATGAACTTTGTTGGTTCAGCTGCTTCATAAACCAGGTCCGATGTCTGAAGTTGCTGGAAGCTGCCCTTGAAAAGATTAGCAAAAATCAGTCCGATGGTAATGGCAAAAGCCGTGGTAAGGAAATAGTAAATAACAGTTTTAAGACCAATTGATCCTACTTTTTTTATGTCCGGTAGGGATACAACCCCCTGGATAATAGAGGTGATTACTATCGGAACTACGATAAACTTGAGAAGATTCAAGAATATAGTTCCTATAGGTTTAATGTAGTCAACAGCAATGCTGACTCCCACCTCACCAGTACTCAGAAGAATTAATCCTGCTACGACACCTAGCCCAAGGGCTATGAAAATTTGAATTGGAAGTGATAGTTTTTTCATAGTTGTTTCCTCTCTTTCCATAAAATTTATAGTAAGAAATAGCTTCTGCTAAACTGTTAATAAAAGTGACCCTATCTAATCTTACCTCCTGCTTCCCGAATTGCAGCCTCAGCCAGAACTAAGGTTGGATCTACACAACTATCATTGTACATATCCATAATTGCGAATGCCAGCGGAAGCTCCGTGCAAGCCAGAAGAATTCCCTCTGCTCCCCGAGACCTAAGATCATTCACAATTTCCGTGATTTGATTTCTTGGAAGCTTGTCTGCCTCCGTGATTCCACTCTTTATATAGTCATAAATCAGCGACATCAAAGTCTTCTGCTGCGCCGGGTTGGGATTAACAACCTCTATTCCCTTCTCTCCCAAAACTCTATCGTATCTACCCGAAAGATAGGTACCCTCAGTTGCTAGCACAGCGGCGCATTTTATACTTCTTCCTTTAAGCAAATCCGCTGTTTCCTTCATCATGTCAACAATGGGAATCGGAACTTCCTTTTCTATGTCCGGAATAAAGTGATGGGCAGTATTGCAGGGTATTATTAGAAAATCTGCGCCAGCTTCCTGAAGTCTCTTGGCGCTCTTAATCAGCTCAGTCACCGGGCTGGCTCCTTCGCCTTTGATGGCAGCCGTACGATCGGGTATTCTCGTATTGGAATCGATAATCATGGGTATATGCTCCTGGTCGCAGGATGCATCGGTTCGCTGGATTATCTTATTCATAAGGTCCGCTGTTGCGGCAGGCCCCATTCCACCGAGTATACCTATGGTCTTATGCATTTTACCGTCCACCTCCTTTACTCTTATTTGTAATCCTTTATGAGGGAAAGAATTTCTTCTTCGTCCCCTATGCAGGATTAGTTTTTCTTTAACTATCTATGCGGGATAGGCTTTGTTCTTTTGATCTATGGATTCGGGATCGACGCCAGCTTTTCTGGCAGCCCTTCTCTTAAAGAAGTCGATTGCAACCTGAGCAAACAAGGCGTAGGTCAAAACATCCTCATCCTTCTCCTTATAGTCCTTGACCTCTTCTTCCAGTTTCTCAAGTTCAGGTTCCAACAAATCCGCCGGGCGACAAGTTATGATTTCGCTCTTATCGATTTTAGCCTGAACGTCTGGATTCATGGGCATTGGCGTCTGTCCATACTTGCCCTTCAGGATATCCTGAGTCTCCTTGGAGAGCACCTTATACCTCTCTCCCATAAGTACGTTCAGCACCGCCTGGGTTCCCACAATCTGAGATGACGGTGTAACCAGCGGTGGAGTTCCCAGATCTTCTCTTACACGAGGAACCTCCTGCAGAACTTCCAAATATTTATCCTCTGCATTTTGATCCTTTAACTGAGAAACCAGGTTGGAAAGCATTCCGCCCGGAACCTGATATATCAAAGTATTGATGTCCGTTGCCAGCACCTTCGTATTCATAAGTCCACTCTTTAGCGCGGCTTCCCTCACTGTCGAAAAATGAGCGGCTATTTTTTCCAACTTGGATATTTCGATTCCGGTGTCATACTCGGTATTTCTAAATGTCTCTACCATTACCTCTGTCGCCGGCTGTGATGTTCCTCCGGAGAATGGAGATATGGCAGTGTCGATGATGTCGACACCGGCCAGGGCCGCCTTGTAATAAGTAATCGGCGCTACACCCGACGTGGAATGAGTATGAAGCTGAATCGGGATATCCACTGCTTCCTTAAACATTGTTATAATTTCTGTTGCAGCATTCGGAACCATAAGCCCCGCCATGTCTTTGATGCAGATGGAGTCAGCGCCCATATCGCGAATCCTTAGGGCTAAGTTTTTCCAATACTCGGCAGTATAAGGTTCGCCTATTGTATAGGATACCGCAACCTGAGCATGGGCGCCGTAGGCCTTGGTGGACTTAACCGATGTCTCCACGTTACGAAGGTCATTCAGCGCATCAAAGATTCTGATTCTGTCGATACCGTTATCTATGGATTTCTTTACGAAATAATCAACTACGTCATCCGAATAATGCCTGTAGCCGAGAAGGTTCTGTCCTCTCAGAAGCATTTGAAGCTGCGTCTTAGGCATGGCTGCTCTTATCTTCCTGAGTCTTTCCCATGGATCTTCATCCAGGAATCTGATGCAGGCATCAAAGGTCGCCCCGCCCCAGCATTCTATTGCTTCGTAGCCCACATCGTCCATAAGAGCCAGAGCAGGCTCCATGTCTTCGAAGGGCATTCTGGTTGCTATAAGAGACTGCTGTCCATCTCTTATTAC
>CACXFN010000147.1 GCA_902766915.1 uncultured Eubacteriales bacterium | reverse complement strand
TAAACTGGTGGCTGAATGATAACAGCATCCCCCGGTTTTGTGAAGGACTGAACCGCCATATTGAATGCAAATACTACTCCCGGAGTTGTAACAAGCCACTCTTTTTCCGGGGTCCATCCAAATCTTTTAGTGAACCATCCAGAAGCGGCATTGTAATATCCCTCCATCGGCGAAGTGTATCCGAATATTCCATGGTCGCAGGCCTTTCTAATTGCATCAATTATAGGCTCTGCAACGCGGAAGTCCATATCCGCGACCCAAAGAGGAAGTGTATCGGCAGGCTTTCCGTTCCGCTCCATGAAGTCAAACTTCTCACTGCCTGTTCCATGTCTGTCAATTACTTTATCAAAATCATACTTAGTCATTTTTTTCCTCCTATATAGTTGTCGAATATAATTGTCGAATATAATTGTTGAACGGTTTATATAATCCGCAAAGCCTTGCTGCTAATATACTGCAGTCTTTCGTATACTGCAGAGGTTCGTATAGTGTAGCGCTTCGCATACTGCAGAGCCTCGTATAGTGTAGCGCTTCGTACACTACTGCAGAGCCTCATGAAGTGCAGACCTTCGTTGGCCTAGTTTTGTGGGTGGAGGTCTTTTTTTGCCCTCCGCCCACAGAGTTCAGCGATGATGATAGTTAATCGATTTGGTCGATGATTCTAAATTCAGCTGGAGCAATGGCAGGGTCCTCCCTAAAGTGCAAATCCAGCAAAGGATACTTTTCGCAGAAGTATTTACGATTCTCGCTATTATGACCTGCTGCATTTGAAATCCACCTTGGAGAACAAAGTATAGTAAGCGAAAACCTTTTTTCGCACACGTCTGGTTGATTGGCAGTTAGTTCTGCGCACACGTCTGGTTGATCGACTGTTGAGTTTGTATACACGTCAGGTTGATCGACCTTTGGTTTTATATCCATGCAGAATTGGTCGTTTATTAGCTTTTCGATTTTATCGCGAGCGATGCGTCCTTCAACGAGTTGACGAAATGCAGGGTGGTAGGCTCCTGAGTTAATATCACCAAGGTTAACGCTGTTAATAATATCTGTGCTTTTCAGGCCAACGCGCATTATATATATGCCGGCGGCATCAAGTATCTCGTACATGGCCTTGCTGCGCGATATGGCATCCTCTCTGGTTAGGGGCGTGTATTCTCCATTGCGATACATCTCCATGAGCTCTGTGCCTTCCAGGACCAGGGTAGGGTAGATGCGCGCCAAGGTTGGATTAAGCTTCACAGCTTCCTTTGCTGAATAAATACATGCCGCCATAGAGTCGCCTGGGAGTCCGATCATTAGCTGGATTCCTAAATCAAATACGCGAAACTCCTTTATCATTTTGCAGGCTTGCCGGACGGTGTCTGCGTCGTGACCTCGCTTGGATTTAGTGAGCACATCATCATCAAAGCTCTGAACGCCCAACTCAATAGCACGTACGCCGTAAGATGCGAGCATTTCTAAGATATCAAAGGTAATGCAGTCGGGACGAGTGGAAAGGTGAATGCTACTAACCAATCCGCGGTCGATATATTCCTTCGCAATGGATAAATACCTTTCCTGCATTGAAATAGGAATTGCAGTAAAACTTCCTCCATAGAAAGCGATTTCGATTTTTGTTTGTGATAAATCGGAATTAAAATCGGTTTTATTGTAAGACGTGAATGTGCCGACTGTATTAGATTCTTCTGGAGAAGGTGAATTCGTGCGTAGCGTACTTAACCAGGTGTCTATGGTTGTGCGCACTTCATCCACAGTGGGTGTCTTCGATCTGGCGGTTATCTGTTTTTGGTCGCAAAAAACACAGGATTCAGAGCATCCTATGTGTGGAATGAATATTGGAATAATTGCGTGTTTCTTCACAGTGTTATAGAATCAATTATTTTGAGTAATTCGGAATGCGTCAGCGAGCGGCTGCATTCAAATCACAGTATAGATCCGATGTCTGTAAGCTGGTATTCCGGGAACCACTTTGGTGTTAAACCATGAGATTCTACGAAGTCAACTATTCTGGCAAAATCAGGGTGTTTAGCCAGGTTGCCGTTAAATATGAATTCGTTTCCGACTTTACCGGAAGCTCCACCTATGAATCCTGTGTCAAATCCATCAAGTCTGATGAATCCCGGCTCAATTAGGAGTACCTCCAAATCGGGATAATCTTCACATGCTGCGGCAATGCCTCGGTCCGAAGTAATGATACTGTTTTCATCAATGATAGCGACGTTGCACTTGGTGTATCCTTGAGCAACATTTATCATAATCATACCCATGTCCTTTGCGACTTGGAGAAGGGCAGGATCAGTTATATCAAAATTATGAATGAAGTATTTTCCGGTGCATGCTGCGTTGTACTTGGAATCCTCAGGGTATTCGGGACCAAGGTTGGCATCAATGGCATAAAAAACCTGGGCGTCATCTTCGATACCCATCTTACACAGGAAAACATCAGGATGATTGGAAATTGGTTTGCTTACCATTCCCTCGGTTTCTACCAATTCCAAATCATGACCCTGAGTCTCAATATATTCCTTTAATCTTCTATTTGCATCTTTTGCTAAATATACTTTGCTCATGACCATATTATACTATTAAATTGCTTGAAAAACCATACCCCTTCATATTATAATGTGATTTAGAATTTAGCGTGTTAAAGAGGCGAATTCTAAATGGATTAATCAAGGATTTAACCGGTCTTTCCGGGTGAATCCGTGTTTTTATTGTGTTTATTCGTGGGCACTTCTTTTTGACGTGCACCATTTAGAGGATCTTGATGAATAAATGAGTTTGGACGACTCAATCATCTGTTTGGAGGAATTATGACTGAAAAATACAAAGCTTTAGCGGAAGTGCTTTTTCCGAATCCGGCATATACACCTGAAAGCCTGGAGGAGAAATATCCCAAGCGCGACCTTCCTGAGGGAGCAAAGGTAACTCGTCTGGGCCCAAGCCCCACAGGTTTCATTCACCTGGGGAATCTTTACGGCGCCTTTGTTGACGAGAGGCTGGCCCATCAGTCGGGAGGAGTGTTTTTCCTTCGTATAGAGGATACTGATGACAAGCGTTACGTGGAAGGCGCAGTAGAGACCATAATCGACTCCCTTGGATTCTTTGATATCAATTTCGATGAGGGTGCAACCAAGGACGGAGACGTGGGCGCATATGGAGATTACACCCAAAGTCATAGAGGCGTCATTTACGCGGTCATCGCGAAGAAGCTGGTTGAGCAGGGCGACGCTTATCCTTGCTTCCTTACAGAGGATGAGATTTCAGAAATTAGAGCCAAGCAGGAAGCATCCAAACTTAATCCCGGAATCTATGGCGAATATGCGCCATATAGGGAAGTAACTGCGGAGGAAGCAAAGGCTTTGATAGACCAGGGTAAGTCATATGTCATAAGACTTAAATCCGGCGGCAGTCCCGTTTCAGGAGAATCCGAAAGCGAAGTAAAGCGCTTCACCGTAATGGACGCAATCCGTGGCGAGCTAAGCATGCCTGTTAATTTCCAGGATACTGTAATCCTAAAGACTACGGGAATTCCGACATATCACTTTGCTCACGTGGTGGACGATCACCTGATGAGAACAACGCATGTTGTAAGAGGCGAGGAGTGGCTGCCGTCACTTCCGATACACGTGGAACTATTCGAGAAGCTGGGTTGGGAACCACCGATTTATTGCCACACTGCGCAGCTCATGAAAATCGGCGACGACGGAAATAAGAGAAAACTTTCCAAGCGTCACGACCCTGAGCTATCCCTGGATTATTACAGAAAGATGGGATACCATCCGGAGGCAGTTAGAGAATACTTACTTACAATTCTCAATTCCAACTTCGAGGAATGGCGCGGAGAGAATCCCGATGCTTCAATTGACGAATTCGAATTCACAACGGAGAAGATGAGCAATTCCGGCGCACTCTTTGATCTGGATAAATTAAACGACGTCAGCAAAGACGTGATGCTAAAGATCCCGGCAGGCGAAATCATCGATTTCCTGGAGGGATGGGCCAAGGAGTTTAGACCGGACGTACTTGGAATCTTTGATGACAAGGAATACCTGGCTAAGATAATCGATCTGGGTCGTAATGATGCCAAGCCTCGTAAGGACCTCATTTACGCCGAGCAGATGGTTCAGTTTATAAGCTATTTCTTCGATGACCTTTATGGCGATAGCGCCTGGATAGCAAAGGGCGCAATTGAGTCACCTGAGGATGGCGAACCCATGGCAATCTTTAGCGAGGGGCTTTATCCGAAGGAAGGATTCCCGGAGGAGGTTCCGGCTGAGGACGTTCCCGTTATACTGAATAAGTATCTGGAAACCTACGACCATGCTGACGATCAAAGTCAGTGGTTCGACAAGATTCGCGAAATCGCAACGGAGCTGGGATATGCAGCAAAGCCAAAGGATTTCAAGAAGGAGCCGGATAAATACAAGGGGCATGTGGGTCACGTTAGCACGGTAATTCGTGTGGCGCTCATGGGACGCTCGCAGTCGCCGGATGTTCACACAATCCAGCAGATCCTGGGCGAAGAGCGCACCCGCAGTCGTATTGCATCAAATATTTAAAACAAACATGGTTGAATTGAACAACAGCTGGGATGCGCTACTTGCTCCCGAATTTGAAAGTGAATATTATCAAAGGCTTCGGAAGTTTTTGATTGATGAATATAAGAATAAGACCATCTACCCGGACATGCATGACATCTTTAATGCCCTCAAGGTTACGCCCTATGAAGAGGTGAAGGTGGTCATCCTGGGGCAGGATCCTTATCATGAACCGGGCCAGGCGCATGGTATGGCTTTTTCCGTAAATCCGTGGATTAAGCAGCCGCCTTCCTTGGTAAATATATTCAAAGAATTGAAGGATGACCTTGGAATCGATCCGCCACCAAAGGACTATGGATACCTGATGGATTGGGCCAGGCAGGGAGTGCTGCTCCTTAATACCTGCCTCACGGTTCGCGCCCATCAGGCCAATTCCCACAGAGGTAAGGGTTGGGAACAGCTTACGGATAAGATTGTCGAGCTTTTGGCCCAGAGAGAAAAACCGCTGGTTTTCATTCTTTGGGGAGCAAACGCCAGGAGCAAGGTTCCGCTCATAGAAAGTAGCATGACTTCCAAGCGTGCTATAACGAATGCACTAGAAGAAGCGTCTAAGGATAGTGGCTATCCGGAAGCAGGGCGGCACTTGGTTTTGGAAGGGCCTCATCCCAGTCCGCTCTCGGCATATAGCGGATTTTTCGGAGGGCATTACTTCTCCCGCTCCAACGAATTCCTAAAAAGCCGTGGAGAGGACACCATTAATTGGAGGATATCGCACATTCCTAACCAGACAAACTGATCGAAAATATAAAAAGTAATTACTAAAGGAAATAATATGACAGATAGACAGAAAATAATTAATATTGCTGTTATCGCTCACGTTGATGCGGGGAAGAGTACCCTGGTTGATGCGTTTTTGAAGCAAAGCGGAGTATTCAGGGACAACGAGGAAATCGTAGACT
>CACXFN010000146.1 GCA_902766915.1 uncultured Eubacteriales bacterium | reverse complement strand
GTTCCCATCTCGAACACAGTAGTTAAGCTCTTCAGCGCCGATGATACCTGGTGGGCGACTGCCCGGAAAAGCAGGACGTTGCGGGTTAACAAGAACCCCGAGGATAAACCCTCGGGGTTTAATCTTGAAAATCATTTTTCACATATCTTTATTTGGGTTTAATGGAAATATGACAATGAATAATCAAGGTAATAGAGAAACAAATAAGGTAACTAAAATACAGGATAAGAATTCCAATCCGGGGAACGCTGGTGCAAGAGAGAAAGATTCTTCCTCGAAGAAAGGCAATATCCTTAGATTCCTATTGGATCTTCTTTTTGACTTCATTGGAGGATGCTTTGTTGCTGCAGGAGTTCACAGCTTTGCTTCTGCCAGTAATTTCCCACTAACCGGGTTTACCGGAATTGCCATGATTATTAATAGACTTACGGGATTTCCCATGGGAATTATGCTCATTTGCCTTAATATACCTGTTGGTCTAATTGCATCTAGAATAATTGGTAGAAAGTATTTCCTTAGATCTTTAAAATCCATGTTCATCACTTCTATGATGATAGACTATGTGGCACCTCATTTCCCTGTATTTACCGGAGAAAAGATGCTTGCTGCCATATGCACCGGAGTATTGGCTGGCGTTGGATATGGTCTTATTTATAGCCGCGGTTCATCCACCGGCGGAACGGATTTTATTACCCTTTCCATAAAATCAAAGAAACCCTATATGTCTATAGGGAATATCGCCTTTGTAATTGATGCATTTATAGTGGCAATTGGTACTTTCATCGTATCAAAGAATATTGCAGGTTTGATTTATGGAATGATAATAGCCTTCATTGCATCAACAGTGGTGGATAAGATTTTATATGGTTTATCTGCAGGTAAGATGACATTGATTGTTACGGATAAAGCCCAGGAGGTAGCAGAGGCAATTGATGAAGCCGCCCACAGAGGCGCCACCTTCTTGCGAGGTCAGGGAAGCTATACCGGAGCGGATAAGAATATAGTCATGTGTGCCTGTGGAAAAAAGCAGATGTACTTGATTCAGGAAGCAGTAAAAGAGGTAGACCCAAAGGCTTTCATGGTTATCATGGAATCAAGCGAAGTTATGGGTCAAGGATTCACAAAGAGAACGATTTAATCGGGAACTCGTATATCCGGAATATCTGAATCTACAATCTAAAATTTATCAAAGTATTTTCGAAGGGCAGCACCCATATTGTCAACAACTTCTTCTAAGGGCTCTATTTCATAGGCGGCATCCACATCGCGCTTCTTAAATGCCTGTTCCGTCAAATTTATAATCTTGAAAATCAATTCTTCCATTACATCAAGTTCTGGCAAGACCACCAAAGAGGGTTAAGATATCAAATATACTCTACTTATGTAGTGTGTCTGTTTAATGAATTAAGCGGGCTAATTTTTTTACTAAATCGAGAATAAAGGATTTGCAATTCCCATTTGTGGTTTGGGAATTATACTCGGTTATAGTATACTATAAAAAGGTTGATTGTCCGAAAAAGTAATAGTATGAAACTTAATAGATATAGAATTAATGAAGTAAAACTAAATATCGGGGAAGATATAAATACGCTCCCGGAAAAGGTGGCAAAGAAGCTTAATAAATCCAGCCGACGAAAAATCACTTCGGATGATATTTTAAATGTGAAAATCGTGCGCCGCTCCATTGATTCAAGAAAAGCAGCAAAAGGGAGTGGCAATAAACAGGGTGGAAATAAAAGAGTAGATAATGGCGAGGTGCGATGGGTATATACCCTGGATTTTTCTTGTAACAAAACCTTAGATTTACCCGAGCCCTTGGATTTGAAATATGAGATTCCACAGGTTAATAATAGGACATCATTAGATGGGACACACCTCGATGATAAACCCTGGGAATCTGATGGATTGCGCCCGGTAGTTGTTGGCTTTGGTCCCTGCGGAATGTTCTGTTCTTTGGTTCTGGCTCGTGCCGGACTTCGCCCTATTGTAATTGAACGTGGGGATGATGTTGATACACGTCAAGCAAAGGTCGAAGAATTCTGGCGAAGTGGAAAGCTGGATACGGAGAGCAATGTTCAGTTCGGTGAAGGGGGTGCAGGCACTTTTTCTGACGGGAAGCTCAATACCGGAATAAATGATACCAGAATCCGATTCGTTATAGAGACCTTCGTTGAAGCGGGAGCCAATCCGGATATTTTGATAGATGGAAGACCACATATTGGTACGGATGTACTTAGACATGTAGTTAAAAATATCAGAGAAGAGATTATATCTCTTGGTGGAGAAGTATGCTTTGGAACAAAGCTGACCAGCCTTGTGTTTGAAGAAGGTGCAGATCATCAAAAGATCTGCGGAATAAAAGTTTTGAAAAATGGGGAGGAATTCCTTATTCCTTCCCGCCAGGTTGTACTGGCCCTTGGTCACAGTGCACGGGACACAGTGCGGGGTTTACATGCTCAGGGTCTTAGGATGGAGGCCAAGCCCTTTTCCATGGGCGTCCGTGTCCAGCATCCTCAGGATTTAATCGATCGCGGATCCTATGGTAAGCTGGCTGGTCATCCCGATTTGCCACCGGCCTACTACAAACTGGTGGCAAGGGCGTCGGACGGTAGAGGTGTTTATTCATTCTGCATGTGTCCTGGTGGCGAAATTGTAAATGCAGCATCCCAGGTTGATGGTGTTGTAACAAACGGCATGAGCAATCATGATAGAGATAGTGGTTATGCAAACAGCGGAATATTGGTAGATGTGCGTCCCGAGGACTATATAGAATTTGACCGTGATAATAGTAACCCGGCTGAGCTTGCAGGAATAGCGTATCAGGAGTATTATGAGCACCTTGCATTCATAAATGGTGGAAGGGATTACAGCATACCAACAACAACCTGGGGGGACTATAGGGATGCGATGAAAGTGATTGAAGCGATGGAATCAATTGATACAACAAAACGATTTAGCGACATAGATGATAATGCAAAGGCGGTAATCGCATCGCTACCGGTTTTCGTGGCACGTGATATTAAAGAGGCAATGCCGGTATTCGGTAGAAAAATTAAAGGCTTTGATGATGACGATACAATAATAAAAGCAATTGAGTCCAGGTCATCGTCGCCTGTTAGAATCCTTCGCGACAAAGAATCTTTGCAAGCGAAATTTGGAGTCTATCCCGGGGGTGAGGGTGCCGGATATGCCGGGGGTATCACCAGTGCCGCAGTGGATGGCATCAAAATAGCCGAAAGGATAATAGATAAATCTTATAAGTGATACTTGAAGAAACGAGACAGATAATTATGGAGAAAAGAAACAGCAAGAAAAAAACAGCTTTGGTTCTCAGTGGTGGAGGTTCGCGTGGGGCGTACCAGATGGGAGTTTGGCGTGCATTAACTGAGCTGGGTTGGATCTTTGATATGGTTGTCGGTGTTTCCGTTGGTTCCTTAAACGGCGCAATGGTTGTACAGGACGAGCAACTTTTGGCGGAGAACCTATGGAGGGATCTTGAGACTGATCATATCTTTGATGTATCCAGCGGCGCACAGACAGGAGACTTTGCTATGGAGTTTCTCAAACAAGGCGGTGCAGGATCAAAGGGTCTTAAGTCCTTTGTGGATGCTTATGTTGACGAGGAGAGAGTACGAAACTCCGAAATTGATTTTGGAATAGTGACTGTTGAATTTCCATCAATGAAGCCTCACTACCTATGGAAAAAAGAAATACCCAAAGGGAAGATAGGTGACTTCGTAATGGCCAGTTCCTCTGCCTATCCGGCGGTTCAGCCCTATGAAATAGATGGGGTGAAATATATTGACGGAGGTTACGAGGATGTCCTTCCAATTCACATGGCTGTAAAGAATGGGGCCACGGAAATAGTTGCGGTCTATCTTCGTGCCATTGGAGTTTTCAATAAGAATAAGGAATTTAAATCCGCCGACAAAGCCAAGCTAACCTTTATACAACCAAGGTGGGACCTTGGAAACTTCCTTCTTTTCGATAGAGCAAATACCGCCAGAATCATGCGACTGGGTTACCAGGATGCGATGAAGGCCTTCGGTGTATATGATGGAGATTTCTACACCTTCATCAAGGGTGATATTTCGAAATCTCATCTAAAAGGTGCAGATGCAGCAGCAAAGATTTTTGAATTGGATCCCATGATTCTATATAGTAAGGATGTTTTATTAGAGAAACTATCTCTGGAGGTGGCATCCAGTAAAAAGGAGTTCGGAAATCTGCTTAAGATGGGAAAGAGAGTAGTTGGCACATTCACAGGTACCACGATTGCAAAGCCGGGCGCAGAATTAAAGACCATAGTTGAAACCATTAGAAGTGTATATACGGGTGACTCCCATAAACGTTTAACCGCAGAGAATCTTAGTAGCACAAATAAAAGAATTGCAACACTGGTTATTGCAAATGATATTAAGCAACGAGGTTTGGACAGTGTGTTTCTAAATAGATACGCACTCAGAATCGCTCGGGATGAAATCCTGGCTGCTCGATACATACAAGCAACAGAGTTAATCTAATCGGAAATTCAGGGTGAAGCATTTCAGGATATTCACTACCAGCATTGGTGAGTGACTCGCAGAAGAGAAGTATTTGTGATAGAATAAAATACGGTTGCACCATATAATTAACGTGGTAAAAGGAGGAGCCAATGGACGAAAGATTAAAGAAGATAATCGATGAGTCGAATAGTATAGTGTTTTTCGGCGGTGCAGGCGTATCGACGGAGAGCAATATCCCGGACTTCCGCTCGGAATCCGGCCTATATAATGCCCAGCAAAAATACGGTTATTCACCGGAACGTATGCTGTCCAGGACATTTTACTACAGCCAACCGGAGCTCTTCTTTAGATATTATAAAGAGAATCTGATCTACACCGACGCTCAGCCCAACGACGCCCATAAAGCTCTGGCGAAGCTGGAGGAAATGGGTAAGCTAAAGGCTATCGTCACTCAGAACATTGACGGTCTCCACCAAAAGGCAGGGAACAAAACTGTCTACGAACTTCACGGCAGTGTTTTGCGTAACTATTGCGAGAACTGTCATAAATTCTATGACCTTGACTATATAATGGATGAAAACAATTGTAAAAACGGCGTTCCCTATTGCGAATGTGGTGGAAGAGTTAAGCCCGATGTGGTGCTTTATGAGGAATCACTGGACAGCGATGTGATAGAAGGCGCTGTTCACGCAATAGCGAGCTGTGATACCTTGATAATCGGAGGAACGTCTCTGGTTGTTTATCCTGCGGCAGGGTTTGTGAATTACTTCCGCGGCAAGAACCTGGTGCTTATTAACAAGGAGCCGACCATGATGGATTCCCGTGCGGATTTAGTAATCAACGATTCCATCGGTAAGGTCATGAAGATGGATTGAAAACAAAGTATCAACTGAAAGGTATATACATAAATGAATTTTTTAATTGTAAACGACGATGGTATTACATCAAATGGAATAAGAGCTCTGGCGGACGCCTTGATGAAGGAGGGGAATATCTTTGTCAGTGCCCCCGCTTGGCAGCAAAGTGGAAAGAGCCAGAGCATCACCTTTATGGAATCAATTGAAGTCGAGGAAGTAGAGTTCGATGGCGCAGAAATGGCCTGGCGCGTTCATGGAACGCCGGCGGATTGCACTAAGATTGGGCTCCAGCTTTGCGAGGAGGCAGGTCATCCTATTGATGTGGTTTTTTCCGGGATAAATCAGGGGAGTAACCTTGGGACGGACACCCTTTATTCGGGAACTGTGGGGGCAGCCATGGAAGCGATTCTCCAAGGGGTGAGAGCGGTTGCAGTGTCCGTTGAAAGCCATAATGCAGTATACTTTGAAACTGCTTGCGATTTGGCGGTTCAAATGATTCCAATTGTAATGTGGATGGAGCCAAGGGTTGTGATAAATATCAATACTCCCAACCTGCCAAAGGAAGAAATCAAGGGCATTAAATATGCCGCCTTGGGGCCAAGTTTCTTCTTAGATGGATTCGTGTACAAGGAGGGGACGACCTATCAGCTGGAGGGTCATATCCCGGATTTTTCACATCTGGGAGAAGCGCTGGATGTTGGGGCAAACAGCCTTGGATATGCGACAATAACACCGCTTAAGCCTGACCACACCGATTACGAACTTCTATCAAAAATGCACGACTGGGACCTCAGTTTATAGAGTGCCCAAGCTTCCCGGGAACCACCAAGCTGCATTCGGGAAAAACAGCAAATAAGAACTGGAAGCACTGAGCTGGATTGGGCATGAACCCAGCCAATCAAACCGCACCCCCGGTGAAGATTCGAAAAAGAAAAGTAAGGAATAAAGATTTAATAAGTAAAAGGAATAATATATGGTTTTCACCAATGATTTAAAGGACGCCACAGAAAAGGATATGGAGCTCCTGAGGAATTACTTCAGGGGTTTTGATTACAGGGGTGCCAGCTATACATTCATCGCACACTATATTTGGAAAAACAGTTTTTGCATGAGCTGGGAAATTATCGACGGTTATCTTTGCTTGGCCGGAACCAAGTGCGGAAAAGAGGACGGAATCGCTTTTATGGCAATGCCCCTCATAATGAGCAAAGAGGCCGCAGCCCAGTACGTCAGCGACTCACCCTTCACTCCGCGCACGGAGTACGACCCGGAGAGCCTGAGGCGCGTTATTATTAAATGTGAGAATCGCTTTAGTGAAGCCGGAAGGCCTCTAATGTTTTCATCTATTCCGGGGCATATGCTGGATATTCTGCGAAAGGCTTTCCCCGGTGACGGAAGAATCATACCCAAAGACGAATTTGAAGAAGATGAATTGCCTTCCCTTGTTGATGCATCGGGAACCACTGAAATACAGTTTATTCACGATAGAGATTATGATGAATATGTCTATCTAAAGGAGAAACTGATCAGCCTATCCGGCAGAGCGCTACATAAAAAGAAAAACCATCTGAATTTCTTCCTTAGAAATTATGAGTATGAGGCAAAGCCCATCAGGGAAGTGGATAGAAAGGATATCCTGGCACTGGCTGCTGAGATCAGGGATTATAAGGCTCAGGATGAAGAGGAAGAAGAGGATATCGAAAACGAATATGCAGCTATAGAAGAACTTCTAAATATAATGGAACGCAATCAGGAAATGTCGAAGACTTGTGACCCAAATCCGTGTGCCAATGACTGCCCGATTAATGGTATAGGTATCTATATAAACAATAAGCTAGAGGCCTTTGCTATAGGGGAAGTCATATCCGACACTTTAGCGGCCGAACACTTTGAAAAGGCTAATGACGATTATCGTGGTATTTATCAGCTTGTTTGCAGTGAATTCTGCAAGTCGCTTCCGGAAAGTATAGTTTATGTTAACCGTGAAGAAGACATGGGAATCCCGGGGCTCCGCCAGGCAAAGGAAGCTCTAAAACCGGATCATATGGAGGAACGTTTCACTGCATTTATTTCTTCGCTTTAACGCAATACATTGTTAAAATATTAATTATCAAAATAGTGCGATTTCTTATTGTTAAATCCACTTGATGGTTATATAATATATTTGGTATGGGCTTAGTGATAAACAAAGCTTTGTTTATTAGTTTATAGGAGGTAATTTATCATGAGAGAAGTTGTAATCGTTGGTGCAGCCAGAACAGCTAT
>CACXFN010000145.1 GCA_902766915.1 uncultured Eubacteriales bacterium | reverse complement strand
GTTATTATGTTAACGGAATAAACTATATTTATGAGTTTATGGCAGGACAAAAAAGTGGATGGCTATTTATGATTGATGGAACAACTCCAAACTATGGAGCGGATAAAATGGTACTTCAGGGCGGAGAGACTATAACCTGGTATTATACCGTTGATTATACAAAGGAGAAATAAAGTGACTAATAAGATTCAGGAAGTAAAAAATGAGGTGGGAAAAGTTGTTTCCGGTAAAGATGAAATTATTGAAGTTGTATTGGAGGCTATACTTGCCGGAGGGCATATCCTTATAGAAGATATTCCCGGAGTAGGAAAAACAACCTTGGCTCTTTCATTGAGCAAGTCGTTAGGCCTTACATTTAACAGAGTCCAGTTTACTCCTGACGTGGTTCCATCCGATATAACTGGTTTTGCAATCTACGATAAGGAAACAGGGACCCTAAGATATCACGAAGGAGCAGTTATTACCAATTTCTTTTTGGCAGATGAGATCAATAGAACTTCCAGTAAGACTCAGTCTGCATTATTGGAGGTTATGCAGGAAGAGAAGGTTACTGTGGATGGTGAAGCTCATTTCGTTCCTCAGCCATTTGTTGTCGTTGCTACTCAGAATCCCGTTGGAACTGCAGGTACACAAATGCTTCCTGAAGCACAATTGGACAGGTTTATGATAAAAACATCCATGGGATACCCGGATTCCGATGCACAATTGGAAATACTTAAAAGACGAGAAAAGGATAATCCCCTTGATTATACTAAAAGCATATTAACCGCTGCAGAACTTGTAAAAATAAAAGAGATTGTTAGACAAATCTTTACTGACGATAAGATTTATAGATATATTACCCAGCTGTGTGAAGCCACGAGAAATCACGAATATGTAAAACTGGGTGCAAGTCCAAGGGGAGCTATTGCCCTTGCCAACATGTCAAGGTCAAGAGCCTTTATACAAGGGAGAGATTACGTGGTTCCTGAGGACGTTAAAGATGTATTTCTATGTACTCTAAGACATAGGTTAATCTTGCAGGCTAAGGCATCGCTAAACAATATAAAGGCTGACGATATTCTTTCTGAAATTATTAGCAGTATTAGTGCACCTAAAATTGATTAAACATGGCATTTAGAAAAGAGACAATTGTATTTTTGTTATTAGTGGTTATATCACTTCTGCTTTTTCTTGTATCCGGGAATGGCCTTATTGGCGTCATTCTTTTGGGATTATTTCTATATGGCATATTGGCGCTGATTACGATTTACATAACTGGAAGGCATGTTGATTTCCATATAAAATCAAGTGTTGATGGAGAAACAAATATTACAGTAAAAAACAATTCCATAATTCCCATTGTTAATTTGGTGATTGAGATAGGTGTTAAAAATCTTCTCAATGGTGAGGTAATAAAACAGGTTGTTTCTGAAAGCGTTGGACCAAGAAAAGAAAAAAACATTTTCTTTAATATTAAAACCAAGTACAGTGGAACTATGTATATATCCATGAACAGGGTTTATTTAATGGACCCTTTGTCAATTCTTAAAAGGGAAGTTAGTCGTAAAGCTTTTGATCATGTTTATGAAAAGCATACTATATTTCCAAAGTATAGAAAGGTGGAGCTATCTCCGGAAGAATTACAATTCTACGACATGGAAAGCTATAGATTTGCAGAGAATATGATTGGTTCGGATCCTAGTGAGACTGTTGGGATAAGGGAATATGAAATAGGTGATGATATAAGAAGAATTCATTGGAAGCTTACTGCCAAGGCTGAAGGTATTATGGTAAAGGAGCTTGGTCTTCCGGTGGATAATAGAATAATCATCCTTGCTGATAAAGGAATCAATGAGGGGAATTTTGATGAAATAGAGCATATGTCTGAAACAACTTTATCACTGTCATACACGTTTTTAGATAAGGGTCTTCCGCATTTGGTTGTTTGGGAAGAATCGGCAGAAAATGGAGCGATTGGTGAGCTAAGACATTATATGGTTTCCAATGAAGATGAGTTTTTCGTAATGGGTTCTCAATTTCTTAGTTCTCCACATTTTAAAAACAGTATTGGGCCGATTAAACCGCTTATTGCATCTAACATTGTAAGTGAAGGGTCTGTGTTTATTCTGGTTGGAGATGAAGAGGGAATAGACTCAGAGGATTTAGATAGATTGATGGAATTTGGGAATGTCAGTTTTTATACTTCCGAGAAATAAAAAAGGAAAAAATCTGATAGAAGGACTTATTTGCTTTTTGGCAGGATTCATGATTGCCCTCTCTTTTCTTTTGTTGTTTTCTGCCAAGCTAAGACTCAATTGGGGTATTGATCAGGGTTTTACTTCAAGTTTGATTTCTTGTTGGAATACAGCTTCTGACACCTTAGGGAGCATAGATTATTTGATTCTACCTAAATTTGGGTCTACTGCCATAATGAACAATTTAGGTAGTGGCCATGGTGCATTTCTTATAGTGTCTTTGTTGGTTCTTTCGATAGCGGGTTACTTCGCTGTTATAAGTAAATATCGTTTTTCACTTTTGATATTTTTGAT
>CACXFN010000144.1 GCA_902766915.1 uncultured Eubacteriales bacterium | reverse complement strand
TTGCGCTAAAGAATTCAAAGACGGCGATTTCGTAAATCTCGGAATTGGTCTTCCAACTCAGGTTGCTAACTATATTCCTGATGACATTACCGTTACATTGCATTCCGAAAACGGATTCGCAGGTCTTGCAGGTATGGCTGAACCGGGAAAAGAAGATGTTGATATCATCAACTCCGGCGGAGCTTATGTAACAGCAGTTCCTTGGGTAAAATACTTTGACACATCCACATCCTTCGGTATGGCAAGAGGCCATCTGGATGCTACAGTTCTTGGTGCAATGGAAGTTGCTGAGAACGGCGATCTGGCTAACTGGATTGTTCCTGGCCAGAAGGTAGCAGGAATGGGCGGAGCTATGGACCTGGTAGCAGGTGCTAAGAAGGTTATCGTAGTATCTCTCCACACCCAGAAGGGTGCACCGAAGATCTTGGAAAAATGCACACTTCCTCTTACAGCTGAGAAGTGCGTAAGCAAGATTATTACAGAAATGGGTGTTATGGAAATTACTCCTGAAGGTGTTGTTGTAACAGAACTTCACCCGGATTACACTCAGGAAGACATCCAGGCTGCAACAGGTTGCAAGCTGATCTTCAGCCCAGACCTTAAGCCAATGGAAGAAGAATAAGAAGAATACTTCATTTAGGACCTCCGCTTGTGCGGGGGTCCTATTTTGCCTTATGCTTTAATACGCTATAAAGGCTTTATGCTTTAAAGCTATAAAGTGTTGTTTCTATCACAATGAAAGTGGTATAATCTTATACATCCGTGCAACTTATTATAGGAGGATTGTATGAAGTTTAAGGATATGAAGTATGAGAGACCTGATATTGAAGCTGTTAAAGCGGATACTGCTGCTTTGATTGAAAGGTTTGAAAAGGCAACAACATACGAAGAAGCAAGAGAGATAATGCTTGAAGTGGAGAAACTGAACGCTCACGTTCAAACGATGTTTAACCTTGTAACAATCAGGCATTCGATAGATACTAGGGATGAGTTTTACGATAAGGAAAATGATTTTGTAGATGAGCATGAACCGGAGCTTGCAGAGATAGGAATCTTATGGATTAAGGCTCTTCTGAACAGTCCATTCAGAAAAGATTTTGAAGAGGAATATGGCAAGGTTGCATTCATAAACGCAGAGATTCGTGACAGATCTTTTAAGCCTGAGCTTGTTCCATTAATGCAAAAGGAAAACGAACTCTCATCACAGTATGATAAACTTATAGCCTCTGCTCAGATTCCATTTAAGGGTGAGGTGTATACATTATCTCAGCTTTCACCATTTAAAACGGACGTAGATGATCAGATACGCTTGGAAGCCTGGCAAGCTGAAGGCAAGTGGTATAAAGATAACCAGGCAGAGCTGGATAGAATTTTTGATGAGCTGGTTAAGCTAAGAACCGAATCTGCTAAAATCCTGGGACACGATAATTTCGTTCCTTTGGGATACGATAGAATGACCAGAAACTGCTATGATAAAAAGGATGTAGAGAGGTTTAGAGCGGCAGTTGTGAAATACCTGGTTCCTGTTGCGGAAAACATTTATCGAACCAGGGTTGAGAGACTTGGAAAATCTTATCCTATGAGCTTTGCGGACAATGCTTTAGAATTTAGATCGGGAAATCCACGTCCAGCAGGCGATCCGGAATACATCTTAAAACAGGGTGATGCCTTTTATGATGACCTATCTCCTGAGACCAGCGAATTCTTTAGAACCATGAGAGAAAATGAACTTCTGGATGTTCTTTCGACAGAAGGAAAGCAGGCAGGAGGTTATTGTACCGGCCTTATGGACTATCATGTCCCCTTTATCTTTGCTAATTTTAATGGCACCCAGCACGATGTAGAGGTTGTTACACATGAGGCTGGCCATGCCTTTGCATATTGGATGAATAGATTTAGAATTCCATCAGAAACGATTTGGCCCGGCATGGAAAGTGCTGAGGTTCACAGTATGAGTATGGAATTCTTTGGTGAATACTGGGCAGAGGGATTCTTTGGTGACGATGCAAAGAAATTCCTTTATAGTCACCTATCTTCTTCCATCTACTTCATACCCTATGGAACCATGGTGGACCATTTCCAACACGAGGTTTATGAACATCCTGAAATGACACCTGCTGAACGCCATGGAGTTTGGAAGAAGCTTCTGGGAATTTATATGCCTTGGATGAAGCTAGACGGAGAAATACCAGTTTATTCAGAAGGAGAGGGATGGCAAAGACAGATTCATATTTACAGAAATCCATTTTATTACATAGATTATTGTTTGGCACAGACTGTCGCCTTGGAATTCTGGGCAATGATTCAGGAAGACCGAGCAAAAGCTTGGGAGCACTATATGGCCTACACCAAGCAAGGCGGAAGTGAAGTATTCACTGATCTTCTGAAAAACGCCGGATTGGAAAGTCCTTTCGATGAAAAAACTCTCCGTGAGGTTTGTGAAAAAGCAAAGGCATATTTGGACGATTTCGATTTGGAAGGGATTGCGTAGCTGATAGACCTATAGATATGTGACATATCTATGCCTTTCGGGCTATGTATTTAGGACTATGTATTTAGGACTATGTATTCTTGATGCTATGT
>CACXFN010000143.1 GCA_902766915.1 uncultured Eubacteriales bacterium | reverse complement strand
CATACACTTTACCATTTCTGATTCTTGTGCATAGTCATTTTTATTTTGACTTTTTCTTTGCTATGAGATTTTCTAGGTTCTTTGGGCCAACCACTAAATATCGAATATTTTTTGTTTGACCCCACAAGTTATTGTATCGCCGAAAGCGTTGCAATTCCTTGTGTTTTGGCCGCCTTAAACCACATCTGTGCTTTTCGACAGCTCAATCATAATATCACATCGAATAATAGGTGTCAACAACTTTTTTGTGTTTTTTTTAAAAATATTTTTTGAAGATATTTGCCAAACAAACTCCACTTGTTCTAAATGATTCTATCCCAAAATACAATTAGAGGTTGAACCCAAATTCTCATTATTATTGAACCTTAAATCTATCCCCCACTTTGATGAAATCCGCCTCGGTTATTTCCCCTTTTGCCCAGACTTCGGATTCCTTTATAAGGTCGTAATCGAAATCAACCTCTGTTATTGTGATCGTATTATCCGAGTCATTCTTTTTGAAGGAAAAATAGAACAGGGGGAACTCTTCGTTATTTCTCCCTAAATAGTGTACCGAGAAACGCTCCTCTCCTTCCCAGTAGTAATCGAACTTTCTGATCTTACCTTTATGATGTAGTTCCATGATGCCGGCTTGTATGCCTTGAACCTCCTCACCGATTATTTCATCATACAAGGGCTCTATCTTTCCTCCCGTCATAAGCAAACTCATTTCTCCCTCGTCACTATCCAGGACATAAGTTGCGCTCTCCGGAAGCTCGTTCTCTACTATGGGTTCGCTAATTGCTTTACCGCTTTCATCTATACTAAGGGGGCCGTAGCCTGTTCTCTCTATTATTTCCTGTCCATCCTTTGATAGAAGGAAGTCAACTACCTTTTGTACGTTTTCATCGTCATTTGATGCCAGCTTCGCAACTACCAGGCTGACTGTTACAGGATATGTGCAATTCTTTATATTATCGACAGAAGGATAGACCCCATCGATGGATAGCATCTTAACATCCTTCTCTTGCTGAAGTCCGGCGAGAAAGTATTGGAATGTGTAACCTATGGCGCCCTTTTCATTCCTGTATTCCTTTACGTTCTCTAAAACTCCCCCCATAGCATCCACAACGGAGAAAGTGTCAGGTTCCATCAAAGGCACATCCCCCATGAAATATTTCATCATAACCTGAGACCCTGACTCCTCCGGTCTTTGGAAGGCGATTATCTCCTGATTCTTTCCTCCAACCTCTTTCCAATTCTTTATTTCACCACTATATATTTTTCTGGCCTGATCAGCAGTCAGATTGTCTACCGGATTATCCTTTTCAACAAAGAAGACAAACGCTTCCCTTCCTATAGGTATGGAAACAATCTGTTCATTGTACCAATGCGCGAAGTCCTTCATTTTGGATGATGGGCGTGCAGCAAAGATTAGATCAACCTCACCCTGTATCAGCCGCTCGTATCCATAGACTGTATTGGTAAAGGTTACAACTCTTCCATTGTTATAGTACCAATCGGATTGTTGATAATCCAACTCATCTGCGTTAACGAGGACCTCTTCTTCTATCTTATCTATGTCCTTATATAGTGCTTTTGCTACCGCTGTATAAACGGGATAGCAGGCCTCTGCACCATCCAGAACAGGCATATCCTCGATATTCTCTATCATAAATTCTGCAGGATGATCCATCTCAACCAGTTTTTCTCCATCATAAACATGATATCCGGTGAAATCAGTAGATGAATAACCGCCCATATAATCAAAGCCATGCCCACCATACTTCTCCATCTGATAATCATAATTGATGGAACTAAAGTATAGGAAAAGAACCGGGGCCATAATAACAAGCGCAGCAATAAGCACTATAACAAAAGCTATTATGCATCCGATTCTTCGTTTTCTCTTAGGAGTTTTCTTATGGTCATCCACCTCAAAACTAGCATTTAGATTATCCATTTAATTTCCTTTCACGCCGAACAAGCTCACATCATAACAACTTGCATTACGTCAAATCATCTTAGCATTAAATGACATAATATCTTATAAACTCATTTGTCTTCCCACTTGCTGTGCTCAGTGCATCATCAAGGGAATCAGGCGCATTCTCAACCAGGCGCACCTGATCCGAATACCACGGTTTCATAAGCATGTATCTGCGGCCTCGCTTATCCTGAATTTCACTTAGCGGATTATCGTGTCCTATTATCATGAGAGGTTTCGATCCAAAATGATAGTCATCCACTTCCAGAGATGGAGCACCTTCCTTTAATCCCAGACTCGCTACCGCAACTGCCGCCCATTTGTTGTATACGTTTACTCCGAAGTCATATCTTAGCTCCACGCCTTCATTAGCAAAGCCGGAGAGCAGTTCAATCTGAGAAAGATTGCCTAAATAAATCGGTGCATCATGCTCCTTGCAGAACCTCATTATTTCTTCCCGGTTTGCCTGAATTAGTTCATCCTCTTTTCCCCTGGATACATTGCTTACATAGGGGACAAGCTGCGCGTCTAAAGAATCTGCAAGCTCCTTTAGACCTGCGTCAACCTTATCTATCTCAGCAGCAGGGAATAAAACCGCAGGGGTCATACCCTTATCACGGACAGTTTCCAAAAGCCCGCCAAGCCCATTAAAGAATTCGGGATTATCCTTTTTATTAGGAACCTCGTACAGATAAAACTCGAACGTATCTCCAGCGTTCTCGATTTCTATCTTGCTCTCAGCTAAAGCTTTTTCGATATCGATTGCTTCTCGCCTGCCGATTAACTTTTCCTCCAGCAGTGCTACGGCCTCGCGGCGAAGGGCGTTTATTTCCTTAACCGGAAGAATAAAACAAAAGTCACCGTGCATCCTGATGCCTGAAGCATCGAAGGCACTTCCTCCCAATTTGCTTAACGAGGAAACTATTCGCTCACGGCAATCAGCTTCATCACTGCTTCTTTCAATTCCCGTAAGCTCGACCTTCGCAAGCATTCCGGTTATTGGTTCCTTAAATGTAATCTTAATGCTCCCGGAGGCTGTTCCCGTGGCATCTATTTCCAGCGGAACCTTCCTTATATATTTGCCGCCCGTCCAATCCTTTGATTTAAAGTATATGGATGCATCCCGGTTTAGTTCCGCGGAAACAAGTCTGTTGACCTTACTTTCGGGTTTAACCAAGGTCTTTATATCGCCAAGAAGATAATGTGCGCCAGCCTTTTCCAAATATGTAAGAGTAAAGGACGAATCGGGATAACCCTCGATTTCCAGAATATCTCCCAGGCTTAATTCTTCTATCAAATCTACCTCTAAAATGTAGCGATCGCTCTTCCCTGTTTTCTCTCCTCTTTTCTTTCCCCCCTTCTTCCCGATGGATTTCTGGGAGATGACGCTGCCGACTTCCAGGCCTTTGTTCTTAGGAGAGGAGCCGGACATTATGTCCTCCTCAGCCTCATTTCCATTCAGATTCAAATCTGTAAATCCGCGGCTAAAGGCCTGAGCCAGTTTCTTTCTGTCCTCGGAAGAAAGTTTATAGCTTCCTTTTATATAAAGCTCATCCAGATACTTTCTGTATATCGACACGACCGTCGCCACGTATTCCGGAGACTTCATCCTTCCTTCTATCTTTAATGACCTGACGCCGGCATCTCGGAACTCTGCCAGATAATCAATTGAAGAAAAATCTTTGGGACTTAGGCTGAAGCCTTCCTCGTATTTCATTCTGCAAGGCTGCGCGCAGGCACCCCGGTTTGCGCTTCTTCCACCTATGGCTCTGCTCATCTGGCACTGCCCCGAATAGCAATAGCAAAGTGCCCCGTGGCAGAAAACTTCTATCTCTACCGTGGTCCCTTCGGTTACAGCTTTTATTTCGTCAAGAGAGAGTTCCCTGGCCAGCACCACGCGGCTAAATCCAAGCTTTGCCGCTGCACGAACCCCATCCAAATTATATATAGTTCCCTGAGTGGACAAATGAATCGGAAAATCCGGAAGACATCTATTAATTAGATAAGCGAGTCCTATATCCTGAAGAATTAGAGCATCGACTCCTATCTCCCAAAGTTTCTCCGCATATCTAAGCGCCTCTTCGATTTCCTCATCCTTTATTAGAGTGTTCACCGTCACATAGACCTTGACCAATCTCTTGTGAGCGAACGCCACAGCCTCTGCCATTTCATCTAAATCAAAATTATCTGCGGACATCCTGGCATTAAAGAGTTTCCCGCCGCAGTATATTGCATCGGCACCCGCTTCAACCGCAGCAATAAAAGCCTCCTTGCTACCTGCGGGGGCCAGAAGTTCGGGAATGCGTTTTTTATTCTTTTTTTCTTTCCCCTTATTGCTCATTGATTATTTCTGTTTTCAGATTGTTTCTGATTTCAACTTACAATTGTTTTGGTTGTTATTTGTTTTGGTTGTTATTTCTATAGATTGTAAATGTGTCGTCGGTTAAACGCGCCTCTACTTGCCCGTTCTTTCTCCGTGGAACTGATAATATGTCGTTTCAATCATTCCATTATATAGCTTGCGGCGGCGGTCTGCCGGTCTACCAAACACCTTGCTCTCCGCATCCTTGTCCGAGGTTATCATGAAGAGCGACCATGTTGGATTCTCCTCGTGGAATTCACGAAGAGATTTATATACCTTTTCGATTTCTCTTTTTTCTCCTATACGTTCACCGTAGGGAGGATTGCAGATTATTATACCTTCAGTAGGAATATCACCCGGTTCCCGGGATTCATCTTCAGACGAATGACTTTCACCTTCCAAACGTTTCTTTCCGACTACTTTTAGCGCAGCCATGTCGCCCGTTACGAATTCTATCTGGTCGTCCACACCGGCAGCCTCTGCATTTTCCTTTGCTGCAACAATGGTCTTAGGATCGATATCACCAATTGTGATATCGATATCCCTATCATAGTCTATTGCGGCATATGCGGCTTTACGTTCCCCCTTCCAGGCGGAATTCCAATCGTCATCCAAATCCCATTCCTCTGAAACAAATTTCCTGGAGAGCCCGGGAGCAATATTCATTCCGATTAGCGCAGCCTCGATTCCTATAGTTCCGGACCCGCAACATGGATCAACCAGGATTCTTCCTGCCCTCCAAAAGGAAAGTTGAACCAAGGCTGCAGCCAGCGTCTCCTTGATTGGTGCATCCACATTTGAAACTCTGTAACCTCTTTTATGAAGTCCTTCTCCGCTGGTATCAACCAATACTAAAACCCGGTCCTTCATAAAAGCGAAGCGCACCCTATATGTCGCTCCGGTCTCCGGAAGAGCCTTATCCTGGTTTTCCGACGCACCATCTTTGTTGGCGCTACTATCTAGCAATTGGTCCGAAT
>CACXFN010000142.1 GCA_902766915.1 uncultured Eubacteriales bacterium | reverse complement strand
GTCTTGGTTGACTTTGGTTTGGTGGTTGCCATAAATCAATTCTCCTCCGCTTTCTCTTTTGCAATTTCCCTTTGCAGTTCCATGCTACGGCGCATGAGCCCCTTCATTTCCTCTGAATCAGCCTCACTTTCACCGGCATATCTTAATATATCGTTAATGCGTTCTACTTCCTTTTGAAGTTTATTAATTCTGTTTCTTTTTACAAGATTTCGGAATACCAATTCCTCATCTCCTGAAATAACTACATTTTCAAGGATATTATAGAAAATCTTTCTATCATATTCTTCCATCTGATCCAGAAGTTTATTAATATCCACTCCTCCATCAGGGGAAAGATTTCCCTTTATATAATTAAATAATCTAAAAGCTGTTTCCGTTTCTATAAGATCGGGTATTTCTTCTACCCTTGATATATACTCATCATCCCGTAAAATCAATCTTATGACTTCATTTTCCAGGGGTGTAATTGTTCCTGATTCTTCACCTTTATTTTTGCTTTTATTTACATCTATATTTTTAACAGAATCAGTTCTACCAGTTCCTTGATTCCTTTCCTTCGATTTTGGGTTAGGAATGGTATTTGCTTCTTCCAATAGTACTGATTTAGATATATCCAATTCCTTTGCCATCTTGGATGCATATTCTTCTCTTTCTCCGGGAGTCAAGGTCCTTAATACTCCTGCAATTCGTTTAATAGCAGTAATTCTATCCTGATGGTTTTCCAAATCAAGCCCATGGATGCTGTTAATTATCTTATAGTCTCCATAAAACATTGCCTTGTCAACTAGCTTTAAAAATGCGTCTTTTCCATTAACTTTTATGTATTCATCAGGGTCTTTGCCATCAGTTACATACATCACCCTTACATCAAGGCCTTCGGCTCTTAGTATTTCCATTCCCCTCAGTGCTGCGGATCTTCCTGCCTGGTCCGAATCATAACATAGAACAGCCTTTTTGGTATATCTTTTAATCATACGTGCCTGTTGTTCCGTTAATGCAGTTCCAAGGGATGCAGCTACATTTTCTATTCCTGCCTGGAACAGCGCCACCACATCCATATAGCCTTCTACCAGTATTAAGTAACCTGATTTAGATACTGCTGTTCTGGAAATGTTTAATCCATATAGGTTGTTCTTCTTTTGGAAAACCTTGCTTTCCTGTGAATTCATGTATTTCGGATTGTCTTCTTTTGATAGAGCCCGTCCTCCAAATCCTATAACCTTCCCTCTGGTATTAATTATTGGGAACATTACCCTATCTCTGAATTTGTCGAAGTATCGCTTACCATCAGCACTGTTTGCTTTTGCATCTGCTTTATTGCTTACGGATATAAGTCCTACTTCAAGCATGTCTTTCTCCTCAAATCCTTTAGATTTAAGGTGCTCATATAGGCTTAACCAGGATTCATCAGCATATCCTATTCCAAATTTCTTTAGATATTTAGGCTCTACCCCTCTTCCCTTCATGTAGGAATATCCCTTATTAGCCCTTTCTGTAAAGCTTTTATAAAAATAATTTGCAGCCTCTTTATTAATTTGATAATACTTCTCCAGATCCTCGTTTCTTCCTTTGGTCTGTTCCAATTCTATGCTGTATTCATTGGCCAATCTTTCTACAGCATCATTGAAATCCAGGTTATAATAGCGTTTAACGAATTCTATAACATCCCCTGAAGCCTGGCAACCGAAGCAGTAGAACATCTGCCTTTGCTCATTCACATTAAAAGAAGGCGTCTTTTCGCTATGAAAGGGACAGTTGGCTTTGTAACTGGAACCTGCCTTTTTTAGCGGAATTGAGCGGCCTATAACATCCACAATATTCACTTGATCTTTCAGATTTGTGATTGACCCTGTGGTATATGACATATTTTGATTTATACTCCCATTAAATATATTCTGCAAAAAATAAGGATTTCCTTTTTTTATTAAAGAAAAATCCATATTTCTCATTTGAATTATTTTTATTTGGCCCTTACTACTCTTTTGAAATAAACTTTCTATAAGTGGTAATGGCATACCGATCTGTCATACCTGCTATATAATCCTTTACCACAGTATTTATATCGTCTCTTTCAAGGAAGCCTTGTTTATCAGCAGGGAGTTTATCGGGATTCTTAACGAAGTATTCATAGAGCTCACGAATAATAGTTTCTACCATTAGGACATCTTCCTGTTTTTTAACCTTAGAACTATAGTATACGTTTTCAAACATATACTTTCTGAGCTGCAAAAGTGATTCCCAATGTTCATCATCCATTCTCACAAACCCCTTGCCATCGCTTGTTTCCACGATATTCTCAATCATGCTATTAATCCTGATGCTATGGCGATCGCCGAAAAGATCTATGGCTTCCTTCGGCAGGTCTTTCAATGTAATCACACCGCTTCTAATAGCGTCATCAATATCGTGATTGATATACGCAACTCTATCGCAAAGCCTGACAATTTCGCCCTCTAAGGTACTTGGAAATCCCTTTCCTGAATGGTTTAGTATTCCATCCCTAACCTCATAGGTAAGATTCATCCCCACTCTATCGGCACTGTCCTCTAAAACCTCAACAACTCTAAGACTTTGCTCATTATGATGAAATCCACCGGGATGTATTTGGTTTAATACAGATTCACCGGTATGTCCAAAGGGCGTATGTCCCAGATCATGCCCTAAGGCAATTGCCTCAGTTAAATCCTCATTCAAATTTAGTATACGACAAACTGTCCTGGAAATCTGGCTAACTTCTAATGTATGTGTAAGTCTGGTTCTAAAATGGTCCCCTTCCGGCGCCAGAAATACTTGGGTTTTATGCATTAATCTACGAAATGATTTTGCATGTATAATTCGGTCTCTATCTCTCTGAAACTCTGTCCTATAATTACAAGGGGTTTCTTCCTTCCTTCGGCCCTTCGATCTAGCAGATTTAGCGGCTCCACCAGCCAAATATTCTTCTTTTTTTTCTAAATCTTCTCTAAATAACATAACTTATTTTCCTGTGTGACCAAAACCACCGGCACCTCTCTCAGTCTCAGATATTTCACTAATATCCAAAACTATTTCAAAGCCGACCTGTTCAAACTTAGAAATAACAACCTGTGCAATCCTTTCCCCATCCTTTATAAGATAATCTTCCTTACTCCAGTTAATCAAGGGAACATTCCACTCACCTCTATAGTCAGGATCCACCGTTCCAATACCATTAACAAGACCAATACCATGTTTAATAGAAAGACCTGAACGTGCCCTAACCTGAGCCTCATATCCCGGTGGTAATTCTACAAAAAAACCTGTTGGAATCAGGGCTCTTTCCCCTGCTTTTAATAAATAATCTCCATCAGGTAAATAAGCAGGAAGATCAAATCCTGCCGATCCTTCTGTGGCATATTCCGGGATTCTACCGGACTTGGATACTATTTTTATATTCATTATATTATTTTCCATATTCTGAATCTCTAAACTCTCTTATAATAAGTTTTATGGTTATATAGGCGTTTTCTTTAAATGCTTCTACAGGCTGCGCCCCTACCCTGGATAGACTGAAATACTCATCCTCATATTTATCATATATTTCATTAAGTTCAAGTCCCTCATCATATCTATCAAGGATAAAATCCTTTTCCTTATTGGCAGCCTCTATATATAAATCAAAATACCCATCCTTAGTATTCTCTGGAACTACACCATAATGACTGCTAATGATGACTTCAGGTTTTAATGATTTACATTTTATAGCGGACTCAATAGTTCCTTCATAGCTTTTCAACATAGATGTATGTATATGATGTTCATTTTCCAAAACTCCAACACTTTCAGAAGCAAATAATATTTTATTCCCTTGAATCATATATGAAAATGAACAATCAGTATGTCCAGGGGTTTGAATGGCCAGAAGTTCGTATTTTCCAACTTTAATTAAGTCACCATCAGCTATGGTTCTATCCACCCTAAGACCATCAACCAGAATCTCCATTCTTTCATCCATGGGTTTGGATGCTTCCTCCGGAAGATATTTATCCCTGGCGGCCTCTCCCAATCGCTTCATGGTAGCCCTTGCTCTATCACTTGAAAAAACCTTCTGGAGCTTAGCGCCACCTACTACTTTCGCTTCAGGCCATTTATGCAATAAATAGGGCAAGGCTCCCATATGGTCGTAGTGAGAATGAGACAAAATGATTTTATCTAAATTGTCATGCCCCAATTCTGTCAGCTTACTCTCTATATTTTTTATTAAGCCTTCATGACAATAGGCCATGCCACAGTCATAGATGGCAATTTCACTACCTCCGTCTATTAGGAGGCTTTCCCCTCCTTTTCCTGCAGTAACCCTATAGATATCCTCAGGAAACTCAAATCTGTGAAGCTTTTCTCCTGTGTCTCCCAATGATTCACCAAGGGAATCATCGTGTTTTTGCTTAATGTCCGTATCGCTCTTATTCATTATAATCCTCACCATCGTAGAGGTCACTTAATCCCATTATAAATTCCTCGATTATATAATCCTTTGCACCATCCAAATCAAAGTCGTATTCCTTATTGTCCATAATGGCTAATCTGTTATCGCTGATGGCATCTCTTAGGGAAATAACCCGGGATACTCCCGTTGATCTATCCGTTACAACACAATTATCCGAAAGAGCGTAATATTTATGGAATCCATCCAGTTCTTCACATAATTTGATTAAAGGATTCTGAAGGTTCTCGTCGTAGTATTCGCCACTCTTTGATTCCTTAGATGCCACAGCCAAGGCAACAAAATTCCGCTTAACGGATTCAAAGATATTATAAATATCTACGTCATTATCCGGCATTTTTTCCATAATATCGTAGAAATAGCTTTCAACTATTTCCGCAAAGGTGTCCATGTCTGCATCTTGAAGCACCTCAAAAATGGCGTCAGGACCTATTTCCTTCTCAGACTCCAATAGTTCGGCAATATTCTCATAATATGTGAACTCGGAACCATGTTCAATATCCAGGAGTTCCAGCAGTTCATCCTTAGTTAAATTTTTTTCCATCCCTTAAACCTATATATCCAAATTCTGAAACTGTATATTTAGTTCTTTTTGATCTTTACCCAGAATCAATTCGATCATTCTGACGAAATTGTCTGAAAGGTCACTGGCGTAGAAATAATTCTCCCTTTCAGGTTTATTAGCAAACATATCTCTGTCCTCTAATTCCATTTGTGCAGCTATTGCAACCTCCTTGGATGAACTGATTATACTCACATCAGGATAGAGTCTCTGTAAATTATTTTTTATCAGAGGATAGTGAGTGCAGGCCAATACCAGGGTATCAATGGAATTTTCGTTTATAAAGTCATCCAGATAATATCTAAGGGTAAGGTCCATAATTTCATGCTCTATTATCCCTTCTTCTATCAAAGGCACCAGAGCCGGACAGGCTTTTGCAAATATGTTCTTCAGCTGATAGTTCTTTTCTTTTATTTTATTTATATATACCCCGCTATCCACAGTTGCCTTGGTTGCAAGAATTCCGATTCTATCCATGCCGTTGCATTTGTTTGCTATTACTCTGGACGTGGGTGAAATGGTTCCAATTACAGGTATATCCGGGTATGTCTCCTTTAGTAAATCAAGGCTGGTTGCACTAATTGTATTACACGCAACAAGCATCATCTTTACATCATTCTTCTTCATGAATTCACCGATTTGAAGAGTGAATTGCCTTATGGTCTCTACGGATTTGGAACCATAAGGAGTTCTGGCGGTATCACCAAAGAAGATGATTCTTTCATTTGGCAGCTTACGCAGGAGATATGGAATGCTGGTTAATCCCCCTATTCCTGAATCGAATATTCCAATTGGTCTATTATCCATGGTATTCCTCTTGTATATTAATATATGTTATAATAATTACGTTCATACGCCCATTTATTATACATTATAAGATAGAAAAATATAAGAGAAATATTTAGGGAGAAAAATGGATAACACAAAAAATATACTTATCTATAGCAGTGATACAACAAATTCCGTGGAAGTTGCCCATACTCTATCGCAGAAATTCAAGGAATCGGGATACTTGGTGGAAACGGATTTTACGGATAATAAGAAAACAAGCCTAAGTTTATATTCCAAGGAAGAATCCAGAGCTCTATCCGAAAAATACCAGCTTATCGTTTGTGTTGGAGGCGACGGCACATTTTTAGGTGCTGTTCACTATTTCAATTTCCCCGATGTGCCTTTTATCGGTGTAAATACTGGACATTTGGGATTTTTCCAGGAAATAATGCCTGATCAATTAGATTTATTGATAGAAAATTATAAAAACAACCGTTATACACTTCAGACTATGCAAACGGTTAGAGCGCTTGTTACTCACGATGGAATTACAGAGGAATTCACCGGTTTAAACGAATTCATAGTGAAATGCGAAGAGAATTATTCCGTTCACCTGAATATTTCCATCGGTGATAAGTTTATAGAAAAGTTTAGCGGCGATGGTATCTTGATTTCAACACCTGCAGGTTCAACCGCATATAACTATTCCCTTGGTGGAAGTCTGGTTGATCCTCGTCTAAAACTAATACAGGTTACCCCTATTGCTCCCATGAATACCACCGCCTATAGATCTCTCACTTCACCGCTCCTTCTTCCCCCGGATTTAGGCCTCGGTATAATTCCTGACAATGGCGGAAGCAAAGGTCGCATGGCAATTGCATACGATGGATTTGGGATGACCTTCGATACTTTGGATGAAATCAATGTAATGCTATCTGAAGTTGAAGTTCGTCTAATGCGCTTTGAATCCTATGATTTCTGGGCAAAGGTTAAGAGCAAGTTTATATAAATGGAAAAATTCAGTTTTATCGTTTCGGCAGATGAAGCCGGCATTCCCCTAAAAAAAGTAATTAAAGGAAAATATCATTTTTCTTCCAGGCTCATGACTAAAATCAAGTATCAGGATCTTTTGACGCTAAATGGGAAAAAAGTTCCCGGTTATTATACTGCAGAGGAAGGTGATAGGGTTACAGTTTCTATCCCTGATGAAAGAAGCCATTTTGAACCTGAAGATATTCCTGTTTCAGTCATCTACGAGGATGAGGATATTTTAGTTATAAACAAACAACCCGGTGTCACATGTCATCCAACTAAGGGACATCCTAATCACACCATGGCCAATGCCATAACCAAGTATATGATTGATACAAATCAAAGTTTTAAGATTAGATTCATCAATCGATTGGATATGGATACCAGCGGTGTATTGATTATCGGAAAGAATTCCTTTGCTCAGTCTGAGATTATTAAACAGATGGACCGTGGCCTCACTGAAAAAAAATATTATGCCTTGGTTTCAGGTGAAATTAATAATCAATCACAAAACGATGATTGGACTCTAATAGATCTTCCTATTGGAAAACCGGCTGAAGGAAAAATCACCAGGGAAGTTGTTTTGAATTCAGACCAGGGTTATCCATCCAAAACTCTATTTAGAGTGATTGACGTAATTTCTGATTCTTCAACTGTTAATCCCGTAACCTATACTCTGATTGAGGTTAAGCTTTTAACAGGTAGAACTCATCAGATTAGAGTTCATATGAGCCATTTGAATCATCCTT
>CACXFN010000141.1 GCA_902766915.1 uncultured Eubacteriales bacterium | reverse complement strand
GAGCAGGTAGTTAAATTCACCAGAGTTATCTGGGTGGATAACGACGGTAAAGTAACCGAGACAGGCGAATGGATACCTGAAAGCGATACTCTGGACAAGGTTGACTCACCGGTACTGGATAACTACGACGTAGATAGAGATTACGTTGATGAGCGCACCATTGATCCTAACGCTTATGAAGACGGCGCTAGAATCGAAGAGTATGTAATCTACACTCCGAAGACAATCTGGGTAACCTATATCGATCCGGATGAAACAATCAAACCGTATCTGGAGAAGACAGATAAGCCTAAGGCAGCTAAGGGTCAGAAACAGGAAGAGCCTGAAGCACCGGAAGATCCAACCAAGGAAGGCAAGGAATTCGACGGTTGGGATCGCGAAGTCGATGATGAAGGAAACATTACCTACACAGCAAGATGGAAGGATCCTGCACCAAAGACAATCTGGGTAACCTACGTTGATCCTGATGGAACCACAATCTATCTGCCAAAGACCACTGAGCCTAAGGCAGGAGAAGGTGAAGAGCAGACAGAGCCAGATGCACCAAAGGATCCAACTAAGGACGGCTACACATTTAAGGGTTGGGACCGCGAAGTAGATGAAGATGGTAATATCACTTACACTGCTAAGTGGGAACCTGAGGAAGAAGATGATAATCCGCCAGGAGGAAATGACAATCCGCCAGGAGGAAATGAAAATCCTCAACCTGACCCGGAGAAGACCTATTGGGTAACCTACATTGATGAAGGCGGTAATCCGGTATATCTGGAGAAGACCTATCAGTCTGTAGGCGCTGCAGAGCCACCTGCACCAAAGGATCCAACAAAGGATGGATTTACCTTCGATGGATGGGATCGTGAAGTAGATGAGGATGGAAACATCACTTATACTGCTAAGTGGAAACCAGTTTCTACACCTGACCCGCAGGTTGATCCAGAACCACAGACTGATCCGGACCCACAGACTGATCCAGAACCACAGACTGAACCGGACCCACAGGTTGATCCGCAGCCAGGTGATGATACTATCTGGGTACGTTATATCGATGAAGATGGAAACACCATCTACATGGATAAGACAAGCTTCGATAGAAATGGTTTGGAACCGACAGGACCGTCAACCCCGACAAAGGCTGGTTACACCTTTGCTGGTTGGGACCGCAGCGTTGATGATAATGGAAACATTACATATACCGCTAAGTGGACACCTGCAAGCAATGTAACACCTAAGCCGGGCCAGACAACTACACCTACTCAGACAACCAGACCAACCACAACAACTACTACAACCAAGACAACCAGCAACGTTCCGCGTACTGGTGACGAGAGCAATATGACTCTCTGGATCGTCTTAGTAGCAGTTGCTGCAACCCTGACAGGAGTGATGACAATTCGTCGTAGAAGTCAGAAATAATTACTGAAATAAGTTTACTAGAGAATCAGGGGTCGGATAATCCGACCCCTGTGTTTTTTTAATCTAGATTCATGGATTTACCTAAGTTTTCATTGGTTTAACAAATTATGGAAATAAATGTGACTTAGGCAACACTAAATATGCTAAAAACCTTGCAATTACTGATTTTTTTGTGTTTTTATTGTGAATTTCTTTGACCTGTGAGCACAAATAGTATATAATTCAGTATGTGAATTTAATAGGGAAAATGAGGGGATGAAGATGCTTTTTAATAGATTTAATAGAATGAAATTTAAACGTACCATTAATCCCTTGATGGTTTTTTTAATGGCGTTAATTATTTTGATTGCGCCAGGTAATTATGTTACGGCAAATGCCGATGAAACCCAGGATGCAGAAGAGACCCCTGCTGAGGATTTAGCCCCTGAGGTTCATCTTTATGTGAACAATAATGTAACCGCTGAATTAGATACCTTTGATCAAGGTTTCCAATACGAGATTCTGGCTTATATCCCTAAGGATGGCGGGGTGCTAATCCTAAACGATCAGCTCCCTGAATTCATTAAATCAAGGGGAAAAGAAGGTGTCCACGTATTCGATATGGGAGAGACACCGAAGGAAGCCAAGCAGGTGGAAGCAGAGTCTGAGGAATCCAAGCAGGAGGAAACAGAGTCTGAGGAAACTAAGCCGGTCGAGAATGCTTCCGAAGAGACAAACAATAATGCCGTAATGGAAGAAATCCTGAGTAGAGAAGGGACTGAGATAGAAATCGATAGTCCTGATTTTGCATATATAAAGAGTGGCAAACTCTCTGTTGGCCTCTATAACCTGGTGGACAGAAAGCTTCAGGGACACTGGGTAAAGGTTGTGTTTGAAGCAAACCTTAATTCCGATAATTATGATGATATAGCGTCTTATTTGAATAAAAAGAAGGAGAGCCAGTCAGGAACTGCAGAGGACGTGGAGGACCAGTGGATTAATGTTTCCAACAATGGGCCTGTTATATCTGACTTGGTTCATGACGGCATTCCAAACAGTGTGACATATTCTCTATATGATGAGTATTGGGCTTTAAGCGAATACAAATCAAATGTGGCTACGGTAAAGCCCGGTTTGGTCAATACTACGGTTGAGAAAAAGTGGATGACATTAGACGGTTCTAATGCCTGGCCTGAGAATGTGGAGTCCGTGGTTCTAAAGGTAAAATACGGAGAAGATGAGGAAGAAATAACCCTAACCAAGGATGAGAGCAAGAAGGAAACAAAGTATTTCAAAAAGCTATCCGGGGCTAATTTCCAGATAGAAGAAATCACCGCTGTAGAGGGTTTTGTGGCTGCAGGTGCCTTTGGAGATATGAACATGGGCTATGTGGTTACAAATAAGGAAAATGGTGTAGAACCGGGGAATATTGCCATAGAGACATATGTGGAGAAGGAAGTCCATAAAAATATCGTTGAGTTCGATAAGGTCTTCCAATATGACAGTATTGCATATGTACCGATGGATGCCACGGCTATCGTGATAAAAGATAACCTAAGCGAAAAGCTTCACTATGTATCCGACGATAAAGAGATTGCCGGAACCGCAGTTGTGCTTGGCCTTGATGAAGATCCTTTGACGGCGGCGGGAACCAAGGTGAGTGCCAACGCCACAATAGATGGTCAGAATCTGTCTGTCAGAATCGATAATATAGGTGTAGGTCAGGGACAACAGAACATAAACGGTAAGAAGGTTAGAGTCTCCATCCGTGCGCAGATTAATGAAAGCATCAGAACCATGGAGGCCCTGGAACTAGGTGATCCTGAAGCTGAGGATTCGAAGGATGCGGATACAGAATCGCAGAATTCCGAGGCTAAGGATGCTGAGCCGCAGAAAGGCGTAAAGAACAGTGCAAGTTACTCTATCGAGTTGACGGAAGAGGGTCATACCAGAAATGAGTATAAAGACATAAAGTCCAATGAAGTAACCGTTATTCCTGAGACTGAGAACTTTATAATTACAGTTAACTGGGAAAGAAAGCGCGGCACCGAGGAGGAACTTAAAAAGGCTCTTAAGCTGGAAAGAATGACGGATGGCGTTGCCGTTGAGTTGGCTGAGCAACCTGTGCCAAAGATAAGTGGCAAGGATACCAATACATGGACAATCGAATGGCCGAACCTTCCTAAGTTAGAGAACGTGGTCTATCAGGTTAGAGAAGACTACATCAAGGGCTTCGCCGTTAACGGCTCTCCCGCACTAAATGAGGAGAAAATCCTGGTTATTGAGGATGTGCCTGAAATAGAGCTTTACGTTAATAAGGATGTGCATCAAGACATCGTGGAATTCGATAGACCTTTCGAATATACCATAATTGCTCATGTACCATATGATGCCAAGTCCATAATTATTACGGATACCCTTGATAGAAATCTGGAGTTCGTATCTTACCCGGGAGATATTGCAGCAAGAGCAGTAGTAATAGACCCCAGCGACCATATTTCCAATACGGGTTCCGTAGTCGATGAAGGAAAGCATATTAGCCCAACCGTGTCGATTAATAAGAATCAGATTACTGTAAGAGTGGATAATATCGGTCAGGAAGAGGGACAGCTAGATATTGCAGGTAAGAGTATCCGCATTGGATTCACTGCGAAGATTAGCGATAGCGTTAGGGATATAAATGCCCTGAGTAAATCCACTATCATAAAGGACGGAGACATCATTTCTGACCTTAACCTTGATTCCGGAAACAGGGCAGGCCATCATTCCGGTATAGTGAATTACGCAACCTATACCATAGGAATCGATGCGGCGGGAACAACCAAGCCGGAGTATAAGAATGTTAAGTCCAATGAAGTAACCGTTTTTCCTGAAACAGAGGATGTTGTTATAAAAAGCGTATGGGCGGGTGACGATGAAAAGATTCGTCCCACAGAATCAGCATTCAAGGTAGCTCTAAGGCTTCTGAAGGTAGGAGATACCATTAGTAGTGCCACATCATCAAGGGATGTAACCGTGGATTATATCAGTAGACTAAGCATCCAAGATAATGGTGATGATACATGGACTGCAACATGGAAGGCCCTCCCTAAATTGATGGGAGTGAACTACAGAGTGGCAGAAACCGTGCTTCCGGGCTATGAGGCCTCAGGATCACCTGCATTAAATGGTGGAACAATTACAAATACCAGGATTCAGGAAGAACCGACAGAGGAAGCACCCACAACTGAAGAAAAACCTGAAGAATAAACAAAATCCCCGGGAGACACTTCCGGGGATTTCTATAAGGATAGTTTCGAAGGCTATCCTTATTGCTCAATCGCATGTGTATTTAACTTATACACTGGTGGGGACGGGTGAGACTTACTTTGCTGCGTTGGCAGCGTTGAATCTTTTCGTCAGACGTGATACCTTACGGGATGCAGCGAATTTGTTGATGGATCCCTTGGATGCAGCCTGCTTAAGTTTCTTTTCTGCGGCAACCAGTTTAACCTTGGCTGCGTCCATGTCTTCAGAAGACATAGCATCTTCGAATTCTCTTAAGGCCTGCTTTACGTGATCCTTAACACGCTTATTCCTAGCAGTTTTCTTGTCGATTACTTTGATTCTTTTCTTTGCGGATTTAATATTTGCCATTTAATTCACCCCACTGTTCTATATAGCAATTTCTGAAATAAATCTGCATGCACGGACCCTATGTCACGTGCGACAAATATTATACTACGTAAGGCGCATGAAAGCAATCATTTTTTGTCGCACTCTTGCGCCGTGCCACGGGCTTGCAGCCGCCACCCAGCTTTGCGCTCGGCCACGGGCTTTCGCCTTAGGCAAACTGCTGGTATATGGCCTTCACGGCGGTTTCGTAGTCCTGGTTATCTACCGCCAGAATCATATTCATATTGCCCGTACCATGGTCGATAAACCTAATACCGATATGCATGGCTGCCAGGGCAGAGAGGATCTTTATTGCGATATTCGGAGAACTGCCGATGTCCCTTCCGATTATTCCGATTAGGGCAATATCCTGAAGCAGGCTGATTTCTGCGCCACCGAGCTTTGTTGATATTTCGGATTTGATCTGTTCCAAACTATTACCCACAGCTTTTTCATCCACTATCAAGGTCAGGGTGTCGACACCTGCAACTATGTTGCCAACCTTGATTTCTCTATCGCTAAACACCTTTAGGACGGCTTCTCGCATCCTTGGATTCTCGTTTAGGTGGGCCTTTTGGATTGTAATAGCGATATGGTTTTTCTTGCCGCTTATTCCGGAAATATCGTAGCTGGTTTCATAATATCTGGCGCTTTTAACGATTAAGGTGCCTTGCTTTCCCGGTTCCAGAGTGGAGCAGATTCTAATGGGAATGTCCTTTGCCACCACAGGGAAGACTGCGTCGGGATGCATTACTTCTGCACCCAGATAGGACATTTCCCGAAGCTCTCTATAGGTGATGACCGGTACAGTTACGGGCTCTGAAACCGTTACGGGATCAGCCATAAGGAGTCCCGGTACGTCGGTCCAGTTTTCATACATATCGGAATTTACTGCTGCTGCAACTATAGCGCCGGTTATGTCGGAGCCACCTCGGCTAAATGTTTTAATCTTGCCATCGGGAAGACTTCCGTAGAATCCGGGGATCACAGCCCTATCATGCTTCAGGAGTTCCTCCTGGAGTAGGGGCTCTGTGGTTTCGGAATCGTAGTTTCCTTCCTCGTCGAACTTTATGTATTTTTCTGCGTCAACAAAGTCATAGCCCAGATATGCAGCGAGAATCTTGGCATTTAGATATTCTCCGCGGCTTAGGATATAGCCCCTTAATCCAGAAGAGGGGCGGCCTCCGGCTCCGCCTATGGTTTTGGCAATTTCTCTAAACTCTTTTTCTACATCGAAGCTAAAGTCAATATTTACATAGAAGTCATTGGAGTCGGAATCCGGGGATTTATCCTTTTCGCCAACCAGGTAGTCAACTATTTCCTGATAGCGCTCCTGAAGCTCCATCAGGAGCTCTTCTCGGGTTCTGGGGACTTCGCATTCAGCGATTTCAATTAGTTTATCTGTCACCTTATAATCGTTGGGATAGTCCTTAGGGTTTCTCTTTCCCGGAGCAGATGCAACAATAAACCTTCTCTTTGGTTCCTCTAATATAATATTCCCCACCTGCTCGAACATCTCTCCGCTTGCTAGAGAGGTGCCTCCAAATTTGGCAGTTATGAGGTCGAACTCCTCAGTGACCAATTCATGGGATGGAGTTGCGCCGCTTGATATAGCGTTTAGATCAAATGGCGTCGACTGATATACGAAGTAGTTTAGCCAGTTGGAATAGAGGAGGTTGGCGCAGGAACGCCAAATTACCGTAGGTGCCTTATTGGGGTCATCTCCGGGGAAATAATTACAAGGTATTTCCGGATTGATCCCCGCCTTTACATCTCTTTCATATTCCTTTTTCAAGGTGTCAGGATCGTATTCCGAATGTCCCATGATGAAGATATGCTTATCGTCAGTGGACTTGCAGGCAAAGATTCCCGCCTCCGGTGATGTTGCAACTACCCTTAGATCAGGGTGGTTATACACCGCCTCTTCATCCACAGTTGTATTCCTGGAATGGGGAACAAAGAATTCATCGTCAAATCCTCTAAAGAGCATTCCCGTTTTATATTCCAATGTATGCCTGTATACACCTGAAAGCTTCTTTGGAAGGGTGTATTTCTTAATTCCGTAATTATAATAGAGGCCCGCCTGGGCACCCCAACAGATATAGAAGATGCTGTGAACATGATCCTTAGCCCATTCCATGATTTCACAGAGTTCATCCCAATATTCAACCTCTTCAAATTCCATTAATTCCACCGGGGCACCTGTTATAATCATGCCGTCGTAGAATCTTGATTTGATTTGATCAAAGGTCTTATAGAAGGCTATCATATGTTCCTCGGAAACATTGCTGGCCTTATGTGTGCTGGTTTGAAGCAGCTCTAACTCCACCTGAAGGGGGGTATTTCCCAGAAGTCTGGTAAGCTGGGTTTCCGTCTCTATCTTAGTGGGCATCAAATTGAGTATCAAGATTTGTAGGGGACGGATATCCTGGGTTACAGCCCTGGTATCGGTCATTACAAATACGTTTTCTTTGGTTAATATATCGACCGCTGGCAGGTCGTTTGGGACTTTGATTGGCATATCAATCCTCCAATAATAATAATATATCGTAGTATACCACAGGGAGAGGGGTTATTCACGTAAAAATCCAAAGGAATAATTTTTGAAATATTCTAAAAATTCACTTTACTTTTTGTCCGTATGGGGTTATACTGTTGATACCGAAAGGAGATAATAGAGAATAAGCTTGTTGGACGGTTCCAGCAGGGCGGTGGCGAAGGAGGTTCACCGAAGATTATCTTCAATAGTTTAAGCGATCGACTCATGACGGATTCGATCTGCGGATGCGTAGATGAAACCATTTAAGTGTTGTGAGGCAGGAATCGCAAAAAAATAAGTCGTAACCGTGAGAAGTTTCGACCGAAGAAAGGGGTGAGACCAAAAGAAGTGACAAAAAACTACATGATGTGATGCCGACCTGATTTGGAGGGCTGACGCGATAGTCGCATGTTTGTTAGCGGCAAGCGGGCCAAAGCACAAAGTGCAATACAGGTCGGTATCTTTTTTTGTCCTATAACGCCTCATATAAGACCGTTTTGTCATATAAGCCTTAATAAGCTGAACGTACAACAAGTATTAGACTAAATATTAGATCAAATATTAGAATCCGTAATAACCTGATAATAGGGCTGCTGCAATTGGAAGCAGAACTAGGGACATAACCGTGGTGAGGGCGATTCCTTCTGCGGCCAGGGTTGCGTTTCTTCCATACTTTGATGCGAGGCTGACGGTTACCACTGCTGTTGGGAAGCATGTGGCCCAGACGATGAGAAGCTTCACATCTGAGGATATTGGCAGCCAATTTACAGCCAGGAAAACCAAGGCGGGCATTACAAGCATTTTTACAATAGCCGCAAAGATTAAATCGCTGTTCTTTAGGACAGCTTTTAAATTGCTGTTGGAGAGACGAATTCCCACGATAAGCATTGATAGAGGCGTTGTTACAGCACCGAGCATGTCCACCAATTCCTTGATGGCTGCAGGGACGTTTATGCTTCCAAACAATACGATTAGACCGATTATTGCTGCAATGATATTTGGATTTATTATGGATTTTAGCGATGATTTTATATCTCCAATATCACTGCTTCCATAACTAATCTGAATAATGGCCATGGAATAGAAATAGATGTTTAGAATGATATTCTGGATGACGATGAGGAAAAAAATGTCGTCGCCAAAAATGGCCTTGGTGATGGGGAATCCCATAAATCCGCTGTTAACTGCAGTCATTATGACCATCATAACTCCTAGGTCTTTACTGGGCGTATGTTTCATAAATCTCTTCATTATAAATGAGATGATTCCGGCAAATATGAAATAGCCTGCAGAGAGGGCTAGAACCAATAGGGTTTTAGGCAATGTGTCACTTTCCAGTGTTCTGGAGAACAGGGAGCCCAGAATCATACATGGACTAATAACCAGTATCAATAAATCCACTAATGGGGGTTCCGCAGAATTTGGCAGTATGCCCTTTTTGTTGCAGAAAAAACCTATTGCCACAACTGCGAATATTACAAGTATTTTAGATAAAACAGTAAGCATTATAATTCCTCTTTATTTTTACGCGTTTGATTTTTACGCGAATGTAAAAAGTATAACATAAAATAATCATATATGTTAAAATATTTTAAGCATAAGGAGATTAATTATATGAGAAAAGTAATAATGGCCTCTGGCAATAAAAACAAGATAAAAGAAATGGCTGCTATTTTGGAGAGCTTTGGTATGGATGTGATATCAAAGGAAGATGCGGGCTTCGGGCATATTGATCCTGAAGAGGATGGTGAGACATATGAAGAAAACTCCCTAAAGAAAGCCATGGAAATTATGGAAGCATCCAATTACCCGGTTATAGCTGATGACTCCGGCCTGGAAGTGGAATACCTTAATGGTGCTCCGGGAATTCATTCAGCAAGGTTTGCAGGGGAGGATTGTAACTACGCCAGGAATAACGAGAAGATGCTGGCCATGCTTGATGGTGTTCCCAAGGAGCAGCGTCGAGCAAGGTTTGTAACGGTAATCACCATGGTTTTTCCTGAAGGCGGAAGGATTGTTGCTCGCGGGGAATGCCCCGGTGAAATAGTTACGGAGCTTAGAGGGGAGGCGGGCTTTGGCTACGATCCCATCTTCATGCCGGATGGATTTGACAAGACCTTTGCTCAGTTGGGAACAGAGGTTAAGAATCGTGTTAGTCACAGGGCTCGCGCGCTTCAGAATCTTAGAGAACAGCTGAACGAGGGGATATAAGGAAATAAATATAGGGGAATACATAAGGGAATATAGATGAAGACAAGAATTAGCGAAATGTTAAAACTGGCATTTAAACAATTCCAGGACCCTTATTATCAAGGGGTGGCTGCTCAGGTGGCCTTCTTTTTTATGCTTTCTATTGTCCCAACCTTGATCCTTCTTTCCCAGCTTCTGGGGATGCTTCACCTATCCTTGGATACATTTATGGAATATCTGGATATAGATATTACACCTGAAATAATAACGCGATTGCAGAAAATGCTTAAATTTGAATCCATCGCGTCTACGAATATAGTGCTGCTGCTGGCTGCCATATGGGCAGCATCAAGGTTGCAGTTCACCCTGCTAAGGGTTGCCAATTACACCCTTTCCGATGGCAAGGATGCGGGAACCTTTTTTAATGATAGGATTCGCTCTATACTTACCATGATTCTGACTGTGGTAGCAATGGTGCTTGTGGTGCTACTTCTGGTCTATGGGCAATTGGTCATTAGATTCCTGGCGGATAAACTTCTTATCAGAAAAGCATTGGACACTGCATGGACCTATCTTAGATGGCCTGTGGCAGGGGGCTTATATCTTTTGGTGATTTCCCTAAATTACTATGCCCTTCCCAGAAAGAGCAATAGGGGAACCTTTGGAGAAGTCTTGCCGGGCAGCATCTTCTGCGCAATTGGGATGCTACTTGTAACCATGATTTATTCCTATTATACAGAGAGAGTTGTAACCAGCAATGTAATCTATGGATCAATGGCCAGTTTCGCAGCTCTTATGTTTTGGTTCTATTTTATATCCTGGGTGATGATATTGGGGGTATTTGTCAACAAGGTATGGGCGGACACTAAGTAATTATGCCAGAGAGCAGCATGGGCGGACACTAAGTAACAAATATATAACTTAAGGAAATTAATAAGTTTAATTAATTCTTAATTTCCTTATTTTTTTTTGTGAAAAAACCGTTATTTTGTATAAAAACTGCATAAGATATCTGGATTTTTGATAATTAATTTATAAATATTCATCAACACAAGCTAATTCTTAAGGAATTTTAAGAAAGTTAAAATGACTATAAACGTTGAAATATCAATGCTTTAACCGTTTTTTGTTTGTGAAAATTATGTGAAAAATCGCAGAAAGTGTTGACTTCCTTATGCATAAACCTTATCATTATTTTGGGTAAAGGGAGAAAGGAAGTTTTAGAGCCATGAGCTTTTTTAAGAACAGCAAAGCAAAATTATATTCAATAGTGGCAATGGCAGCTATGTTGTCTCTACTGATCCCGATGGTTTCCATGGGTGGTGCATTGGAAGCCTTCGCTGATACCATAGATTATTACGAACTAAAGGTCGGCGAAGAAACTGTAGCAGTTCTGGAAACCGAAGAGGATGCATATGACTTGATCGCCCAGGTAAGAGATAATTATGTGGACGATGAAGCCAGTGTGGTAGATGTTAAGATGACTCCCGCCGTGACGGTGGAGAAGGTCAGCGTTCCAAAGAGTGAAGAGCAGCCTAAGGTAGAAGCCAACATGGGACAGGTGCTAAACACTTTGCTGGAAGCAGATGAAAACGACAATATCTATGTTGTTAAAGAAGGCGACACAGTTTGGGATATATCAATGGCGCTTGGGATGAGCATTGATGCAATCCAGAAGCAGAATCCGGATATGGATCCTGAAGCGATTGTTCCGGGAGAGGAAATCAGCGTTAAAGATCCAAACAGTTTAATCAATGTAATAGTCGAATATGAAGTTGCTTCTGAAGTGATTGTTCCTTTTGAAACTGTTTATGAGAACGATCCTGAGATGTATGCCGATGAAGAGGAATACGTAAAGGAAGAGGGTCAGAAGGGCACCAAGGTTGTAACTGAAAGAGTTGTAAAGATAAACGGTATCGTTGAAAGTATCGAGGAAGTTTCTACAGAAATCACAACAGAGCCTGTAAGCCGCGTAGTGGTTAGAGGTGCACTTTCCAGAGATGGTTCCGAAGTTATCTATGATGACGAGGAAGAAGATACCTACAGAGAAATCGATGTGGCTGATTCCGAAGAGGAAGAGACATATACCTTCGAAGAAGAAACTACTTACGAGGAAGATGACTCCGCTGATTATGAAGAAGAGTCTTCTGAATCATCATACGGTGCTGCTACATATTCCGGAAGCGGACAGAGTGTAGTGGACTACGCAATGCAGTTTGTTGGCAACCCATATGTATGGGGTGGAACAAGCTTGACCAGCGGATGCGATTGCTCCGGATTCGTTTGGAGAGTCTTCAATGATTGTGGATACAGCATTTCTCGCTGGCCGGATGATGAATTCCCACATGTGTCTGCATCTGAACTTAGACCGGGGGACATCACCAGATACGGTGGACACTATGCCATTTACATAGGTAATGGTATGGAAATTAGCGCAGTTAATGAAGAGCAGGGGATTAGGACACATCCGATGTACTATAGCTACAGCTCATTCTGGTATGGAATCAGAGTTATCGGATAGGGTCCAAGCAGCCAATACACTTGGTGTTTAAACAAAAAGGGAAAAAATATATTTGAGGCTCCTAAAGGGATTGGGAGCCTCGAAGATTGTAAGGGAGATAGAGAAAAATGAATATGAAAAAGAGAGCCAGGGGCTCGAGGAGAAGGGGATTCCTCGTTCCGGTTCTGGCTATGGTATTGATAGGGATAATAGTATCCTCTGTTACGGTATACGCTGCAACTGTGGACTATTGGGACCTAAAGATTAATGGGAAGCACGTAGCTTATGTGGCTACCGAGCAAGACGCCCAGCAGATCATTAAAAAAATTGAATCTAAATATGTTGATGGTGTAAGGGATATTAAAGAGGTGAATATTAGCCCATCTATCACTTACGAAAAATTAACCATCAGAAAGTTTGGAGGCAAATCCGACAGCAGCATTGAGGTGGAAGGTAATCTTAGGGATTTGCTGAAAGACATCAATTCTAAGTATACCTTTGATGTTACAGTGAAGAGAGTGGTTGAAACTGATAGAGTTATTCCTTTCGACACTGTATATGAATTCGATGATGAGATGTACGAAGACGATTCTGAAATCACCAAGGTTCAGGGTAAGAAGGGTTTAGAACATCTTGTTGAAGAAATCGTTGAAGTGAACGGCCAGCAAAAGAGCCGCGAGAAGCTTTCATCAGAGGTCATTACTCCTCCAACCACCAAGGTTGCCATTAAGGGCACTAAGGAAAGTAGTTATTTTATCTGGCCTCATGGTGGTCTAGTAACATCTTATTTTGGTTACAGATGGGATGCCCCCGGAACTTATGATCATCAAGGAATAGATATCAACGCCTCTTGGGGCGATGCTGTTTATGCAGCTCGTAGCGGTGTCGTTACTGCTGAGACCGGCTGGGATGGCGGTTATGGGCTTTGCGTTCATATTGATCACGGTGATGGCATAGAGTCCCTCTATGGTCATAACGGTGAAATTCTGGTTAGTGCCGGCCAGCAGGTGGAGGCTGGACAGCTTATTGCCTACGCCGGTTCTACGGGTTGGTCATCCGGTGCTCACGTGCAT
>CACXFN010000140.1 GCA_902766915.1 uncultured Eubacteriales bacterium | reverse complement strand
TCATTATCACACGTTGGCCCTGCGTACTAAAGAAATTCTCCGATGCGGATTTAGAAGAATTCCCAGGTCTCTTCCAAACGAAGGATGTGGTAAACCAGGATACATGCGTAGGTTGTAAGGCTTGCCTTAGAACAGGTTGCCCGGCTCTGGTTTATGACGAGGGTGCAGGAAAGGTCAACATCAGAGAGACTGACTGCGTGGGCTGTGATGTATGCGCACAGGTTTGCCCGGTATCCGCTATCACCAAAGCCGACGGCAGCGCCCCGAAGTTTGACAAGTACAAATAATGTAATTGTCCAGGGACAAAGTCGGATGAAAACAAGGGTACACATCCTTAATGATTTAGGAGTAAGAATATGAAAGGCACAAAGAATATAGTATTGGCAGGTGTAGGTGGACAGGGAACGATCCTGGCAGCAAAGATGCTGACCCTGGGTCTAATGGAAGCTGGCTACGATGTAAAGATGTCCGAGATTCATGGCATGAGCCAGCGAGGCGGAGACGTTGTATCCCAGGTTAGATACAGCAAGGAAAAGGTTTTCTCTCCGGTTATTGAAAAGGGTACTGCGGATATACTTATCGCTTTCGAAGAAATGGAAGCTCTTAGGAATCTGGATTATCTAAAGAGGGACGGAAGAGTGGTAGTTAATACCGAGCGCATTCCATCCATGACGGTACTCACCGGAGCGGAGAAGTATTCCGAGAATGTCCTTCCGGAAATTCAAAAAACCTTCCCGAACTGCACCACTATGGATGCAACGGGAATTGCCAGAGACCTTGGAAATCCAAAGGCGGCAAACGTTGTTCTATTGGGAGCACTTATTAAGTCCATGGAATTAACGGATATAGATTGGGAAAAGATTGTCCGCGGAAACGTAAAGGAGAAATTCGTTGATCTCAATCTAACGGCCTTGAACCAGGGGATTGAAGCTATTAAATAATTTGCATTGATAGGTATTGGCAAAAGAGAAGCGTAAGAGGAGAAAAATATGATTAGTGAAAAGATGAAACCTTTGGTAAATAACAATTCGGTTATTCGCCAGATGTTTGAAGAAGGGCAGAGGCTGGCAAAGGAATTTGGTGCGGAAAACGTTTTCGATTTCTCGCTGGGAAATCCCAATGTTCCTGCACCAATGGAAATTAACGAGGCCATTATCGACATAATCAGCAATGAGAATCCGGTAAAGGTTCATGGATACATGAGCAATATGGGATTCCCGGAAACCAGGCAGGCTGTTGCAGAGAACCTTAATAAGAGATTTGGAACCGACTTTGATTTAAACAACATAATAATGACGGTTGGGGCGGGATCCGCTCTTAATGTAATACTAAAGACAATGATTAATCCCGATGATGAAGTCATTTGTTTTGCACCTTATTTTGTTGAATATGGGAATTATATCAGGAATTTTGATGGTGTTCCTGTCATTATTTCTGCAAATCCTGAAGGGGGCTTTATGCCCAGGTTTGATGAACTTAGGGAAAAGATAACCGCCAGGACCAAGGCTATCATTATTAATAACCCCAACAATCCAACAGGCGTTATCTATCCCGAATCCGTAATCAAGGAGCTGGCGGACCTCTTAAATGAAAAGCAGAAGGAATTCGGAACTGTAATCTATTTAATAAGCGACGAACCCTATAGAGAGCTTGCCTATGGTGGTGTGGAGGTTCCCTTCCTAACAAAGTATTACGACAATACAATTGTGGGTTATTCCTTCAGTAAGTCTCTTTCGCTTCCGGGTGAACGTATTGGTTATATCGTAATTCCGAAGGAGTCTGATGATGCGGAGGAGTTTACCGAAGCAGCCACCATTGCCAACAGAGTTACCGGATCAGTCAACGCACCTTCTCTAATGCAGCTTGTCATTGGACGTTGCATAGATGCAAGATGCGAAGTCGAGTATTATGAAAGAAACGGAAAGACTCTTTACGAAGCTCTAACTAATATGGGTTTTAGCTGCGTGGAGCCTCAGGGTGCATTTTATCTCTGGATGAAGTCACCCGAACCGGATGAAAAAGCATTTGTTGCCAAGGCGAAGGAATATAATATCCTGATGGTTCCGGGAAGTTCTTTTGCAGGACCCGGGTATGTAAGGCTATCCTACTGCGTGAGTTACGAACAGATACAGCGTTCCCTGCCTAAATTTGAGGAACTTGCCAAAGTGTATTTCTAGAAAAATGCCAAAGTGTATTTTTAGAAAAACTACAAGAATTATACGCAGTTTTTTGATATAATTAGTTTTTGGATATGGCAAATATGATTATATCCAGATGAATGAATAATCTAAGTGATGAGTTAAGGAGACTTTGATGGATTATATTCGTGAAATGCTTAACACGGGAAGCAGAATAATGGATGCTGTTAATGATGCAATAGAACGCGGAGATTACAGTAACCTAACAAAGAATATCACCGAGGAGATGGCCGGATATACCAAAAGTGCTGTTAGGGATGGCAGACAGAAGGTTAATAATGCAAAAAAGAATTATAGGGTATATACCTATAATGTGAATCCGGGACCCAGGAGGGCTTCGGGATATAGGCCTGTGGATATTGATTTGGGAACCCGCACTACCAATGCCAGAAACAAGGCTGGTCAGAACCAGAATGCCAGCAGTAATGCAGGGCGTTTTACCGGTGCTCAAACAGGAGCAGGATATAATGCAGGTCAGGCCTACGATCAAAGAAGGCAGCAGCAGAACGCTAGCTGGAATTACAGTGCCGGCCGTGATGCAGGGCAATCCGGAAATCAGCAAAAAACGAATCAGCAGCAGAGACCACAGTACACGTCAAACGGTACCCAGATAACGCCTTTTAATCAATATAAAAAACAGGCCGGAAGCGGACTTCTGAAACAGACAGCAGGAGTGACAGGATTGTTTCTAACAGTTCCTGTTGTTGTTGCCAATGTAGCGGCTGCTGCAGCAACAGGGGGATTGTCCACTATTGTAACTGCAGCCATGTTCGGAGCAGGTGCCGGGGTTTCGGGATATTTTACTAAAAAGGGATCACGCCAAAGGAAGATGTCTAAAATCTTTGATAAATATAGCAAAATCGTAGGAAATGCAGAGTATATGACTATTGAGGATTTGGCAAATAAGGCAAACGAACCTGTTGATTTGGTGCAGAAGAATTTGGACGAAATGATTTCCCTTGGAATGCTCCCGCAGCTTAAATATGACCAAAAGAAGACTACCATGATGCTCACCAAGAACGCTTATGATCAGTATCTTTTGGCGGAAGATTCCAGAAAAGAAAGGGAGCAGAGAGAGGCGGAACTGGACGAGCAGGCAGGATCAGCAACTGCCAGGAAGGTCATTACGGAGGGAGAAGCCTTTGTTGCAAAGATTAAGAAGGCTAATGAATTAATCCCCGGTGAAGAGATGACGGCAAAGCTAAACCAGATGGAAAGAATAGTTAGCAAGATTTTTGCGCATGTAAAAAAGGAACCTGCATCAGCAGAGGACTTGCGTAAGTTCATGAACTACTATCTGCCAACCACTGAAAAACTCTTAAATGCTTATATTGATTTGGATAAGCAACCGGAAATAGGTGAAAACATTCCAAAGACAAAGAGAGAAATTGAAGGCACCGTTGATACAATCAATGACGCATTTGAGAATTTATTGGATAGCTTATTTGAAGAAGTGGCGTGGGATATTTCTTCCGACATATCCGTAATGAAGACCATGATGGAGCAGGACGGCTTGATGAAGAAGGGGGTGGCCGCTGCCGCAGCTACTGCTGCCGCAGATGTGGTAAGTGAGGAACCGATACCGGATGTGAAGGAAGCACTGAATGGTAATGAAACTACAGAGCCTGAATTGAAGTTTGATGAATAATATATAATTGTGATAAAATAAGGTGTAGCTATTTTTGTAAATTTAGGAGGATAACTCGATGGCAGAAAACAAGTTTGAAGATTTCAATGAAGTACCGGAACTAAAATTTGATGAAGGTGATGTTGTTGAGGTGGCAGAGGATGCCATCGAGATTGTTGAAGATGAAGCGGCAGAAGGCGATGCAACAGCAGCTGAAACAAATGATGCTGAGGCATCCAAGTCGGAAGAATTGGCTAATGAATTAGCAAAAGCTGAGAAGGTAAATCCTATCGATACTTTAACGGAAAAAGAATTGGAGCAAGTTAAAGCGTTTGTAGGTAAGATTGATATCAATAATACCCAGGCCATAATGAATTATGGTGTTGGGACTCAGAAGAAGATAGCTGATTTCTCTGAAAAAGCGCTTGAGAATGTTAAGACAAAAGACATGGGTGAAGTAGGTGATATGATTTCATCTCTGGTCACCCAGCTTAAGACCTTTGATGATGATGACGATAAAAAGGGCCTGGCAGGGCTGTTTAAGAAAAAAGGAAACAATCTGCAAACCCTGAAGAATAAGTATAATAAGGTTGAGACAAATGTAACTGCAATCAAGGATGAGCTTGAAAACCGTCAGGTTCAGCTGATGAAAGACTCTGCCATGTTAGATCAGATGTATGATCTAAATATGAATTATTTCCGTGAACTCACAATGTACATCGTTGCAGGTCAGCAGAAATTGGAAGAAGTTAGACATAATGATCTGGTTGCATTGGAACAAAAGGCCAGAGAGACAGGTCTTGCAGAGGATGCACAGGCAGCAAAGGACCTTTCCACGCAGATTGAGAGATTTGAAAAGAAGCTTTATGATTTGGAATTAACCAGAAATATCGCAATGCAGACTGCACCGCAGATTAGAATGGTTCAGGCATCCGACAATTTGATGGCAGAAAAGATTCAGTCAACCATTGTTAATACGATTCCTCTTTGGAAGAATCAGATGGTTATCGCAATGGGAGTGGAACACTCCGTTCAGGCTGCAGAGGCTCAGCATAAGGTAAGCGAAATGACAAATGAGCTTCTAAAGCAGAATGCTGAAAAGTTGAAGATGGCTACGGTCGAGACTGCCAAAGAAGGAGAAAGAGGAATCATTGATGTGGAAACACTCCGCTTGACCAATGAATCTCTTATTAGCACATTGGATGAAGTAATGAACATACAGCGTGAGGGTCGCGACAAGCGTCAGGCTGCTGAGGAAGAACTTAAGCAGATCGAAGGATTGCTTAAGCAGAAACTATTGGATGCAGCTAAGATGTATTCCTAGGATTATAAGTAAAGGGGTGCCTGGTGCACCCCTTGTTATATTAAACTTTTTCGATAATTGTTTTCAGGCTAATCCCCATGGGCAGGGTTTGCCTTTTTTTCTTCTATGGCTAAAATAGAGTTCCTCAGTTGCGAGGGCCATTTTGGTGACAGAAAAATCCTTACCTTCAGGATAGATATACCAGGTGTCGGTTAATGTATTTAGATCTACGCAGTCCCCGTATTTTCCAAGGTATTCGTATTCAATATGGCATGAATAAAGTGATGGGACATCCTTTATCATTTCGAAGGGATCTCCATCAACATCGATTCCACGTACAGTGAAGCCGTTCGTGTCGTGCACCATGGTGCCGTTACCAAGTCGTATAAACTTTTTCGCATTTGGCAATGTATCAACATGGACCTTCAGTTCCCCACTGGAATATGTGCCATTCTCAACTTCCGTTCTGACATTGCTTCGCTCCCATTCGTACCATGATGGAATGTGAGAGAAACTTGCACCATCAGGTAGAGAGGGAAGTGAAGATGAATCTCCGGTAAAGATAAGTTCGCCTAATTCACTATACTCCCAACTTGCTCCACAGTTTTCGCAATACAGTGATGTATTCTTGGTTGCCATTCTAAATTCGGTTTTGCAACAAGGACATTGATACAAAACCTTTTCTAATCCCTCTGCGCGTTTTTGATATGTAACCTTTATTCCTCGGTCCTTTTGCCATTTATAATCATCGTATTGAAATGCATCCACAATTCTTTTATTTATCTCATCTACGGAAAGGGATTCTAAGGTTTCCGGTCTAAAGAGTAGATTGAATTCCGCTTCCGTTGGCGCCACACCTCTATCATGGAGATTCCAGAAGGGTGAATTAATATGGTGTCCATGGCAGATAAGAGTTACCACGGGAACATTAAATAATTTACACAGTTTTCCAAGTGATTCCGGAAGAACTGCGGTTGTTCCACAAAGGGAATAGCGCGCTTCAGGATAGATTACTGCAACATCCCCGTTTTCCATTACACGTTTAAGCTGCTTGATTAAGCTAATGTTATTGGTAAACTTCCTCTTACAAATGCAACCAACATCTCTAAGAAGCTTTTCTCTCCCTATAAAACCATCAATGGCTACAATATAGTTAGCTCGCTGTGGGTATATTGTCTTGGTGGCAACCTTGAAATCCATAAATGCATTGTGATTACACAGCAAAAGATAAGGAGGTTTGAGTTTTTCCGTTCCGGTTTTGGTGATTTTCACTTTGTGTTTTTTTATATCCGGAAAACTCAATAGATAGGTAATGGGTCTGAGATACCACTTGGTCCTAACAGGAGGTTTATTCATATCAAAACGTTCAAATTCCTTTTTCATATAACTATTTTATCATGGTTTTTAATTCTATCAAAGATAATTGTGTTATAATAGTATTACTAATTTTTAAAAGGAACGATATGACATGAGTAGAATAGCAGTTTTAACAAGTGGAGGGGATTCTCCGGGAATGAATGCAGCTATACGAGCTGTTGTAAGATATGGAATTGAAAGAGGCTTCTCAATATATGGCATTGAACGTGGATATGAGGGGCTAATTGAAGGTGCTTTTTATCAAATGGACAGGAGATCTGTGGGGGATATCCTTCAGAGAGGTGGCACAATTCTAAAGACCGCAAGGAGTGAAAGATTCAGGAGACCTGAAGGTAAGGCGAAGGCTGCTCAGAATCTGGAAACCTTTCAAATTGATGCATTGGTAGTAATAGGCGGAGAGGGGTCGATGACAGGTGCATTGGAGCTATCCAAAGAATATGGCATCAAAGTTATCTGTTTGCCGGGTACTATAGATAATGATTTGGCCTATACAGATACGACTATTGGCTTTGATACTGCTGTAAATACAGTGCTGGATGCTATAACAAGAATCAGAGATACCAGTAGTTCTCACGATAGAACTACTGTAATTGAGGTAATGGGTCGTCACAGTGGCGATATTGCTCTATATTCAGGATTGGCTGGCGGAGCGGAATTTGTTCTGGTGCCTGAAGTTGAAGTTGATTTCAATGATCTTTGTCAAAAGGTAATAGAAAGCAAAAACAGCCGTAGACAGCACAGCGTAATTATTAAGGCAGAGGGCTACCCAATGGATTCCGTGCAGCTTACACATAAGCTTGCAGATAGGACAGATAGAGACGTTAAGTTGGTGGTTCTCTCTTATTTGCAGAGGGGCGGTGCACCTTCCTTCAGTGACAGGATGTTAGCAACTGAGTGCGGAGTAAAAGCTATTGACCTTATAGAAAGCGGTATTTTCAATAAGGCTATCGGAACAGTCGGAGGTAAGATAGTGGCCTTTGATTTGGAGGAAGCGCTAAAGGTTGAACCTGAGTTTAATAGGGACCTTTACGATGCAATAGGAATACTGAGTAAGTAAAATACTGAGCAAGTAAATAGGTGGAATGTATGAGAAAGGCAAAATCCCTTATAACTAAACTAAAAGAAGAATTCTTCCAAGCAACAGAGACTCTTTGGCAGAATGAGATCCAGGCAAATCTCTTTGTTGCCAGAATTCTTATTTATGTGGCAATTACGGCCGTGTTAATAATGATACTATCTGCTACAAATGTTTTTTCTATAAATAGCGTATATGTTATGCGTGTTTTAGGCTTTGCTATTGCAGAACTTTTGGTTGCAGCCGGAATATGCTTTTATCTAAAAGGTGAGAAGCCTTGGTTGAAAGTAATGCTTATGATCGCCTATGTTGTAGTATTGGCAAGATTGCATATGGTGCTTGGCCACAACATCGTACTTTGCCTGGTTTTCCCTGTGGCAGTATCGGTTAGGTATTATTCGCGTCCTCTAACGGCTTTCGTATCGGCTATTACTATTATTACATACCTTCTGGCCAGTTATTATGGTATTACTCATGGGATAACCCGAATAGATTTAAATATGGTCGATATACCTGCAGGCACAGTTCTTAGCTATCCGGAGGCAACTGATTTACGAAGTGGCATCGATTTGGCCATTATTGACAATAATCAACTATTTTGGCATTTTTTAAGACATAGTTTCCTTCCCAAGTTTATACTTTTCACCATGATAGCAGCGATCTGCACCTTGATTGCGGAGCGTGGCAGGATGGCAATATTTGCCCAGAAGGCTGAGACTGAAAAAACCCAAAGGTTGGCAACAGAACTAAACCTGGCCAGCGATATACAGACCAATGTATTACCCAACATATTTCCGGTTTTTCCTGAACGTAAAGAGTTTAATCTACATGCATCAATGACTCCTGCCAAAGAGGTTGGTGGAGATTTTTATGATTTCTTCTTTATAGATGATGATCATATCGTGTTGGTAATGGCCGATGTATCAGGTAAAGGAATTCCTGCTGCACTCTTTATGATGGTTGCTCGTACACTTATAAAGAATCGTGCCCTTATGGGGGGATCGCCTTCTGAGATACTCTATGATGTTAACAATCAGTTATGCGAAGGAAATGTAGCAGAATTGTTTGTAACAGTGTGGCTTGGAATATTGGAAGTATCCACAGGTAAGGGTGTTGCGGCAAATGCCGGACATGAACATCCCGTAATCCGTAGTAGTGACGATGAGTTTAAGTTGGTTATATATAAGCACTCTCCCGCAGTCGCTGCAATGGAAGGGATGATGTTTAAAGAACATGAATTTCAACTTAATCCCGGAGATACTCTATTTGTTTATACCGATGGTGTGGCTGAAGCAACAAATTCTAAGAACGAACTCTTTGGTACAGATCGAATGCTGGAATCATTAAACATAGATCCGGATGCGCTTCCGGAGCAATTGCTAAAGAATGTAGCAGCGGGGATTGATGAGTTTATTGATGGTGCTGAACAATTTGATGATTTGACCATGCTTGCGTTAAAATACTTTGGTCCCATAAAATGAGAAAGTCCCATAGAATGAGAAATATGCATAGTTTTTAACTCTGTAAAAAGAGTGAACAAATATGGTAAAAGTAGTGGAAATGTGATAAAATCAGTGTACTAATTAGTTTGTTTTTAGAAATGGAGGATAATTAGTGATGAAAAGTTTTAAACGTATAGTTGCTATGTTATTGGCACTATCCATGATCTTTGTTCTTGCTGCATGCGGTGGAAACAAGAAGGAAGAGGCACCAAAGGAAGAGGCAACTGAAGAAGCTGCAGAAGAAGCTGCAGAAGAAGCTACAGAAGAGGCTGAGCCAACTGGTGACCAGGTAGAATTGGACGTTATAATCTGCCAGTATGGACCAAACACAAATGATTGGTTCCTGGGAACAGGTATGGACGGTTCCAACTTCGTTGATAAATTCCATGAAGCCAATCCGGATGTTAAACTGAACCTTGAAGTAGTATCCTGGAATGATGTTTACACAGTTGTTGATACCAGAATTGCTAACAACAACGCTCCTGACATCCTGAATATCGACGTATTTGCAAACTATGCAAACGACGGTCTCCTGATGCCTGTTAAGGATTATTGCCCGGATGATCTCTTCAATGATTTCTTCCCAT
>CACXFN010000139.1 GCA_902766915.1 uncultured Eubacteriales bacterium | reverse complement strand
CACCAGTTTACTATCCGTTCTTTAATGCTATCAATGCGAACGGAAGAAAGCTCGTCGAGAGCCCATTAAAGCTCACTGGTATGCGGTATGAGATGGATCCGGATGATTTTGAAAAGAAAATTATCGATAATGACGTCAAATTATTCCTCATGTGCAGTCCCCACAATCCCGTCGGTAGGGTTTGGACTCGCGATGAGTTAAAAACAGTCGCAGATATATGCATTAAGCACAATGTGTATATCGTGGCCGACGAAATACATTGCGATTTCACCTGGGAAGACAACAAGCACACTATGTTCCTGGACGCATGCCCAGAAGCGAAGGACATTGCTATCTCCTGCACAGCGCCCAGCAAAACCTTTAATCTAGCAGGTCTTCAGGCATCAAATATATGGATTCCAAACGAGGAGCTTAGAAAGATATTTAGTGAAACTCTTTCCCACATCGGGCTCTTTGCTCTAAATCAGATTGGAATCATCGCCTGCGAGGCTGCATACTCTCAAGGAGAGGAATGGTTTGAGCAATGTAAAGAATACATTTTTTCAAACTACGAATTCATGAAATATTTCATAGCAGAAAGACTCCCTATGCTAAAAGTCATGCCACTACAAGGCACCTACCTTGCATGGGTTGATTTCGCAGGCCTTGGAATGACAGCAGATGAGGTTGATGACATCATCTGCAATAAGGCCAAGCTTTGGCTTGATGCCGGAAAGATATTCGGCCAAGGTGGAGAAAACTATCAGCGCTTTGTGCTTGCGTGCCCAAGGGAAACATTAGAAGAAGCGTTGCTAAGATTGGAAAATGCAATTAAAGAAAGATAGTTGTTAAGATTAGAAAAGGCCATTCCATTAAAGATAACCTTTAAGATTGGAATGGCCTTTCCATTAATAATAACTGTTAAGAGATAACTGTTAAGAACCTTTATTTATACTAGTTTTTCGATTCGGACTATTGTATATCTAACCACCTTATAATTCCGATCCATACTTAGTAGTAGAACATAGACTGGCATGTCCTCTAAACCGGCCTTTTCAAAACCTACACCACTGCTTACTTCCGGTTTTTCATATATTTCTGTAATATCATCCTTCCAAATATCCGGATATGTGGAAACACAATCATCAACAATTTCCTTCGTAAAAGGAACTGGGCCATACGCTGCAATTAAGGTTAAATGGCTTTTTTTATTGCCATCCCATTCTAAAAACATGCTTTCATGACCGTATTGTTCAACATAATTCAATTCAATGCTTTTAATCTTTTGTCCATCTGAAACATAATATGAAATATTGGAATTGTATTTTGTTAACGCAAATCCACTTTGCGTATTATTTGGAGTAGCCTCCCCCACATCTCTTCCCATGGTTTCAGCCGCCACTTTCTTGGGGACCGCACCAACTCCACCTATTATGGTACAATAATCAATGTTTAGATAATTGACATATTGATTTGCATACTGCGTGTTTCCTTCAGATACCAATAGTATTGATGAATCGTTGAGCATAGCCAATGGGGCTCCTGATAATCCATCCGGAAAGTTCTTTCCGCTTACCAATGTTACACTGTCCGATTTTGGAAAAAACATTTTTGCAATTAGGTAAGATGTCTCATATCTGTTTTTCCCTCCAAGTCTTTCCACCTTACCGAACTTTTTCAGCTCAGCTTCAATTCCTGAAGACACAGCACCGGTACCACCAAGTATGTAGAATTTCTTAATGCCTGCATTCTGTATCCATTTCACCTGATCTGCGGTCAAGCCTTTTCCAACCAAGAGCATTCCTTTTCCAACGGAGGATCCAGAAAGACTGTCTGCATAATTGGCACCTGTTGCGACCAAGATTTCTTCACCGGGTTTTACAGACTCCTTAAGTATTTCCAGATTTGTATCATATCGTCCCTGTCCCCAAAGTCTTTTAACTTTTATAGCCTGATTCTTTAAACTCTTTTCAAATTCACTGCGAATAACTCCCGTTCCGCCTAACAAATAAACGGTTCCATTGGGCTTCATGTGGTTCTTTATATACTGAAGAACCTTTGCTTCCTCGCTTGGATTAATCAAAAGCAGCGGAGCATTTTTAACCTTTGCCAAATATCCTCCGGATAAGGCATCCGGAAAATTACCACCAAATGCAACAACAATATTATCAAAGGATCCTGTCTTCTTATACAATGCATCTGCAACCGCATATGATGTGCCATAGCGATTATCACCGTAGACGCGATAATCTTCAGAATCTGCCAAGGCAATCATGGGCATCGACATGAGTAGCATAACCAAAGTAAGCAGAATAGCAATGCATTTTCTTAAACTTTTACTCCATACTTGATTCTTCATGTTATTAGTCCTCCTCTTTACTTCTGTATTCTAACAACTGCATATTAGAACTACAAATGCTATTTAAGCGCGGCTTTCCATTCTTCCTCTTTAAAGCCAACCAAAACGGTGTCGTCCTTTATGATCAAAGGACGTTTAACGAGCATACCGTCTGTTGCTAGGAGCTTATACATTTCAGCATCCGTCATAGTCGGCAGTTTATCCTTCAGCCCCAATTCTTTGTATTTCAGACCACTGGTGTTAAAGAATCTCTTAAGCGGTAAGCCACTCTTCTTATGCCATTCCTTTAGTTCCTTTTGCTTAGGATTCTTGATTGTTATGTCTCTTTCCTCGTATTTAATTTTGTTGGCATCAAGCCATTTCTTTGCCTTTTGGCAGGTCGTACATCTGGGATAACAAAGTAAAAGCATAATAAACCTCTCTTTCAAAACCAGTTAAACAAAATCTATGCAATCCTCTAAAGATCCAACAAATTTCTCAAGTCCGATTTTATCCTCTTCAGTGAAGCGATCCATCAGTGGACTATCTATATCAAGTACTGCAACTACTTCTCCATCATGGTGAATGGGAATTACTATTTCAGAATTGGATACGCTGTCGCATGCTATATGTCCCGGGAATTTATGGACATCGGGTACAAGCTGAGTTCTATCTTCTGCCCATGCAGTTCCACATACACCTCTACCCTTCTCTATTCGAACGCAGGCGACCTTTCCTTGGAAGGGACCAACCAAAAGAACCGGCTCCAATGAGATTGATTGCACGGGAGAATTCTCACTTGGTTCATTGTTAGGGTTCTCACTTAGTCCATTGTTAGAATTCTCACTTGGTTCATTGCTAGTGGTCTCACTTAGTGCATTGTTAGGTTTCTCACTTGATTGACGGTTTAGGTTCTTGCTGTTTTTATCTGCGCCGTTTTTTACAATATAGAACCCTGCCCAGTTCACGTCAGCCAGCGCCTCGTATAAGAGTGCGGAAGCATTCGACATTAAAGACACCATATCTCCGGAAATCTCCGCAAGCCCCCTTATTTGTTCTTCCAATAGTTTATAATCAGTCATGGTTTCTCCTTTGTGGTTCCAAAACAACTACGCGCAGCTGGTCCTTTGATGCCGTTGATTCAATTTCAATTGAGCTACTCTCTTTAAACTCCGCACTTCCCATGACATTAACAAAATCGTCCACTCTACTTAATACATCAAATCCAAACCCTTTTTCATCATCACGATAATGCATGGGAATCACGACGCGAGGCTTAATCTTGTCAACAATCTTTGCTGCTGTTTCAGCATCAATTGTGTAATGGCCGCCAACTGGGATCATTGCAACGTCCAGGTTCATGAGTTCTTCCATTTGGAATGACTCCGGCACACATCCCAAGTCTCCAAAATGGGCAACCCTTAATTCTCCATCATCCAAGACGGTGATTTTATTTTCTCCCCTTAGTTTACCCTTTTTGTCGTCATGGAATGTATCGATTGCGGTAACAATATATGGACAAGGTTTCGATTCATCCAAATCGATTAGATGTCTAGCATTGTGATCTCCGTGCTCATGACTGCAGATAACCAAATTTGCTTTTTCTCTAATAGGACCGATTCCAGGCACATAACCATCTTCCGTTGGATCAAAAACTACAACATAGTCCTTATTCTCTACTTTAAAACAGGAATGCCCCAACCAAGTTATCGTCATAACTAACCTCCATTTTAATCACATATAATTAAATCACGCATCACTTAATCAAGTATAGCTTAATCACGCACTGCTTAATCACGTATTAACTCAATCGTGTATAGAGATTATGATTTTTATGCAGCGAGTTTCTGGGTGTTATAAAGCTTGGCGTATCCACCATCCAATTTCATAAGATCGTTGTGCGACCCCTCTTCTATGATTCGTCCGCCTTCAATCAGAATAATGCGATCTGCGTTTTGAACAGTCGCCAGACGGTGTGCAATTACTACGCTGGTTCTACCCACAGCCAATTCATCAAAGGAGCGCTGAATTTCTTGCTCCGTAATTGTATCAAGGGCGGAAGTGGCTTCATCAAGAATCAAAATCTTAGGATTCTTTAAGAAGATACGAGCGATGGAAACGCGCTGTTTCTGCCCACCGGAAAGCATGGTTCCCCTCTCACCCACATATGTGTCGAAGCCATCCGGCATAGCCATGATATCATCGTAAATCTTAGCCTTTTTGGCGGCTTCAACAACTTCATCAAAAGTTGCACCTGGCCTGCCGTAAGCTATGTTGTTATATATAGTATCGGCGAAGACGAAAACGTCTTGTTGCACGATTCCGATATTTGATGCTATAGAATTCTTAGTTGCGTCACGAATATCCTGGCCGTCGATTTTGATGGAGCCTGAGGTCACATCGTAGAATCTGGGAATCAACTGGCAGAGGGTGGTCTTTCCTCCACCGGAATGGCCAACCACCGCAACAGTCTCGCCGGGATTAATATGGAGATTCAGGTCGTGAATGATCTCTCTTCTCTCCTGATAGGAGAAGCTGATGTCATCTATGTCGATTCTTCCTTCGTCTACAACAAGTGGCTTGGCATCCGGCTTATCCTTTACCTTCGGCTCTGTATCCATAATTTCCATGAAGCGCCTTAACCCTGCTGTTCCGCTGGTAAAGATTTCAGCAAAGTTCGCCAGCTTTCTAATGGGCGTAATGAAGGAACTCACAAACAAGGTGAAGGTTATTAAATCCACATAGGTAAGTTCGCCATCCATTATGAGCTTGCTGCCATAGGCAATAACTACCACCGGCATAATACACATAAAAAATTCCTGGGATGCCATAAAGGTTCCCATAGCTTTATAGTAATCGGATTTGGCGGTTCTGAATCTGTCATTGGAGGTTTCGAATCGGGCGTTGTCAACATCCTCGTTGGCGAAGGCCTTGGAAGTTTTGATGCCGGAGATACTGGACTCAGCCTGAGAATTAATCTCAGCCATCTTCTGCTTTACGTTAACGGATGCGGCAACCCAATTTCTCCTGGTTAGCACCACAATTATTACGAAAATCGGAATGAGGATACTTACAACCAGCGCGAGCTTTACGTTAAATCTAAACATGAAGAAGAGCGCACCCAGAATTGTGAGGGTTGCAATAACTACATCCTCCGGCCCGTGATGAGATAGCTCGGTGATTTCAAACAAATCACCGGTAAGCCTGTTCATCAAGGTGCCCGTTCTATTGTGATCATAGAATTCGAAGTCTAATTCCTGAAGATGGTGGAACAGATCCGCCCTTATGTCTGCCTCGACTTTTACACCAAAGGTATGCCCCCAATATGTCATGATGTAGTATCCCAGGGACCTCAGCAAATATGCAGTGACGACAATTGCCATCACTATAAACAAAGTCCTATACATTCCTCCGGGAATAAGTTCATACATGGCATATCTGGAAACCAAAGGAAAGGATAAATCCACTGCGGCAACAAAGAGCGCGCAGCACATGTCCAAGATAAATATATTTATATGGGGTTTAAAATATCTTAATAAGGTTTTTATCATTTATAATTAACTCTCCTGGAGTTGAACACAAACTAAATAATAATCCTATGGACATTATAACAGCAATAGTGATATATGTACAAAAAAGTCGGCCATTTTATAGCTGACTATAATTTCATCCTGGTGCATTGATGAAAATCATGCTTAATGGCCGAACCGATTTAGTTTTATTTGTTATGATTTTTGTTTAAATGCTTATGCCTACTATCTAATCCCTTTATGCCTTACAACACTATTAGTCTATTTCAACATTATTAGTCTCTTTCAACCTTCTTTGAAAGAACCTTGCCTGTGGTCTTGTCTATTTTGAATTCAAATTCATACCAACCATTATATCCGGTTCTTCTTGCTTCAAAACTTACTTCCCATACAGCCTTATTACCGAATCTATCGCTTTCGATTTCATATTCCCTAACGGTTGACTTCTGGGCTTTATACAAGCTGACTGCATTGTTTATCGCTGTTGTCTTGGCAGTGCTCTTAGATATGGTTGCTGTGGCGGCCACAGGCTTTGTTGCTACAGGCTTTGTTGCTACAGGCTTTGCAGGCATTTTCTTAATTACAGCCTTAGGAATCATGACTGAGCCCTTGAATGGTCCGTATGCTGTTGTTCCCCTTGCCTTAACACCACTGATTGTAAAATTGTACTTAGTTCCTTCTTTGTAATTGTTAATCCTGAAGGTGATGTCATCGTTATCTTTCTTTACGATTGTTGCTGTATACTTTCTTCCTGTTGTATCCGTCACTGTGACCTTTGGTGCTTTCCAATCAACTTTACCTCTAAACTCAACTTCGACTCTTCCTCCGCCATCATACTCAATATCATCCTTTGTTGGAACAGCTGCGAAAGCAGAACTTGCTGAACCAAATACCATAATAGTCATCATCATGACTGCTGCTATACGTAGTATAACTCTTCTCTTAATACTCATTTTACTACCTCTCTTAAATTCCTAATTCATTCTTTCGAAACAACTATTACTTGGTCCAAGTGTTCAGTCATCCCTGACTGTAATGAGAGTATATCTAATGATTATTAAGGGAGTATTAATACGCGAAAAAAAAATTATAAAGGCGCACCTGATTTGGTACGCCTTCATATTCACCAATTCACCAATATAAGTTTATGTACAATACAAGCTTATGGATTGGAGCTTATGGATTCGAAATAGCTTTTTAGAAATTAATCTATTCCGGTTTAAACTATTCCTTTTCTCTAATTACTGCTTGAGCAGCTGCGAGTCTTGCGATTGGAACTCTATATGGAGAGCAGCTTACGTAGTTAAGTCCTGCACGATAGCAGAATTCTACTGAGCGTGGGTCACCACCGTGTTCGCCGCAGATACCCAGCTTGATGTTTGGACGTGTAGCCTTACCATTCTCACAAGCCATCTGTACCAACTGTCCAACTCCATCCTGGTCAATAGTTTCAAAGATATCATCCTTAAAGATTCCCTTATCCTGATATGCACGGATGATTTCACCTGTGTCATCACGGGAGAATCCGAATGTCATCTGTGTAAGGTCATTTGTTCCGAAGGAGAAGAATTCAGCATGTTCAGCAATCTTATCTGCAGTCAATGCGGCTCTTGGAGTTTCAATCATGGTACCTACCAAGTATTCAATATCGGAGCCCTTTTCTTCCTTACATTTTTCTGCTGTTTCAACAACGATGTTCTTTACATATTCCATTTCAGTATCGATTACTGTTAAAGGAATCATGATTTCAGGAACAATGTTGAATCCCTTTTCATTCTTAACTTCGATTGCAGCTTCCATAATTGCCCTGGTCTGCATTTCAGCGATTTCAGGATATGTGACAGCAAGACGGCATCCACGATGACCCAGCATTGGGTTAAACTCATGTAGTTCAGTATTAGCCTTCTCAAGTTTTTCCATTGGGATTCCGTATTTATCGGAAAGTTCCTTCATGTCAGCTTCTGTCTTAGGAAGGAATTCATGAAGAGGTGGATCCAGAAGTCTTATGGTAACCGGTCTATCTTCCATGACTTCATAAATACCCTTGAAGTCGCCCTTCTGGAATGGAAGAAGTCCATCCAATGCAGCGCGTCTTTCTTCCTCTGTATCGGCAACGATCATACGACGGATTGCCGGGATTCTTTCTTCTTCGAAGAACATGTGCTCAGTACGGCAGAGTCCAATACCCTCTGCACCGAATTCGATTGCCTGTTTAGCATCGGTTGGTGTATCAGCATTGGTTCTTACCTTCATGGTTCTAATATCATCTGCCCATTCCATAATCTGACCAAAATCACCGGAGAGTTCAGGTGCAACTGTTGCAACTTCACCCTCGTATACAGCACCGGTGGAACCATTCAAGGAGATGAAGTCTCCTTCCTTATATTCAGTATCACCGATCTTCATGACTTTTTCTTTTTCATTTACCAAGCAAGCGGAGCAACCGGCTACGCAGCACTTACCCATACCACGAGCAACTACTGCAGCATGGGATGTCATTCCGCCACGAGCAGTAAGGATACCCTGAGCTGCAACCATTCCGGCCAAGTCTTCCGGAGATGTTTCTTCTCTAACCAGAATAACCTTCTGTCCCTTATTTGCTGCTTCTTCTGCTGCAGCTGCGGTGAAGTAAATGTGGCCTGTTGCAGCACCAGGAGATGCAGGAAGTCCCTGAGCAACTGTCTTTGCTGCCTTTTCGGATTCAGCATCAAAGCTTGGGTGAAGGAGCTGATCAATCTGTTCAGGCTCTACACGCATAATGGCTGTTTCCTTATCGATTAGTCCCTCTTCCACCAAATCAACTGCAACCTTAACTGCAGATGCGCCGGTTCTCTTACCATTTCTTGTCTGGAGCATGAAGAGTTTATTGTTCTCAACAGTAAACTCCATATCCTGCATATCTTTATAGTGCTTCTCTAAAATGTCTGCTACTTCCTGGAATCTTGCATATACTTCCGGGAATGTTTCCTTCATTTCATCGATGGGCTGAGGTGTTCTGATACCAGCTACTACGTCTTCACCCTGAGCATTTACCAGGAATTCACCATAGAGCTTGTTTTCACCTGTAGCAGGATTTCTGGTAAATGCAACACCGGTTCCGGATTTGTCGCCGGTATTACCGAATACCATGGACTGAACGTTTACAGCTGTTCCTAAATCATCAGGAATTCTGTTTAGCTTTCTATAAAGGATAGCTCTGTCATTATTCCAGGATCTGAATACTGCCTGGATAGCAGCCAGGAGCTGGTCCTTTGGTTCTTGGGGGAAATCAACTCCGATTTCTGACTTATAGAGTTCCTTATATCCCTTGATGACTTCCTGAAGGTCCTCAGCTGTAAGCTCCACATCCAGAGTTACACCGGATTTTGCCTTCTGTCCATCAAAGATCTTATCAAACTTTGATTTGGAGATTTCCATTACAACGTCACCAAACATCTGGATGAAACGTCTATAGCTGTCATATGCGAATCTTTCATTACCTGTCTTGGCTGCCAAACCCTTAACTGCATCGTCATTAAGTCCCAGGTTAAGAATTGTATCCATCATACCCGGCATGGAGAAAGGTGCTCCGGAACGAACGGAAACCAGAAGCGGATTCTCTATGTCTCCGAATTTCTTTTCCATAACCTGCTCCAGCTCAGCCAGATGTTCATAAACTTCCTGAATTATTCCCTCATCAAGTACGTTACCTTTTGCGATATAGTCTTTACAAGCATCGGTTGTGATTGTGAATCCGAATGGTACAGGAAGTCCAATTGTGGTCATCTCTGCCAGGTTTGCACCCTTACCACCCAGTACATACTTCATGTCCTTGGATCCTTCGTTGAACGAGTAAACAAATTTGCTCATGCTTTTTCTCCTCCTAAACTTTTTCCTAAAACCTTTAGTTCATCTATTTATAAAGTCTTTTTCTCTAAACCTCTAGACCTTAATCAACTGTGCAAATAAATAATTGGATGCGCATTAATCATTGGATTCGCGTTAAAAGGCAATGCGCTCTTCTATATATGCACGGACTTCTTCGATTGGAATTCTGACCTGCTCCATGGTATCGCGGTCGCGTACGGTTACGCATTTATCTTCCAAACTATCAAAGTCCACACAGATACAGAAAGGTGTTCCGATTTCATCCTCACGGCGATAACGTTTTCCTATTGCCCCGGTTATATCGTAGTCCACCGGGAAGTGCTTGGCCAGTTCCTCATAGATGGGCTCTGCAACTTCCATAAGTTCCGGCTTCTTTGATAGTGGAAGCACCGCTGCCTTAAATGGAGCCAGGGCCGGATGTAGGTGAAGCACTGTTCTCACATCAGTTGAACCATCAGCCTTGGTTAACTCCTCATCCTCATATGCATCTATCAAAAATGCCAAGGCAACTCTGTCTGCACCAAGGGAAGGTTCAATTACATATGGAATGAATCTTTCTCCACTTTCCTGGTCAAAATAGTTCATATCCTCGCCACTGAATTCCTGGTGCTGGGTCAGGTCATAGTTTGTTCTATCTGCAATTCCCCAGAGCTCACCCCATCCAAAGGGGAAGAGGTATTCTATATCCGTTGTACCATTACTGTAATGAGATAGTTCCTCCTGTGAATGATCGCGGAGTCTCATACGCTCTTCTTTCATACCAAGGCTAAGCAAGAAATCTTTGCAGAATCCTCTCCAGTATTCGAACCACTTCATATCCTCATCAGGCTTACAGAAGAATTCCAATTCCATCTGCTCAAACTCACGGGTTCTAAAGGTGAAGTTACCCGGAGTGATTTCGTTTCTGAAGGACTTACCAATCTGCGCGATTCCAAAAGGAATCTTTTTGCGGCTTGCGCGCTGTACATTTTTAAAGTTAACAAAGATACCCTGAGCCGTCTCCGGTCTGAGATAAATCTCAGCGGCGCTGTCCTCGGTTACACCCTGGAAGGTTTTGAACATGAGGTTAAAGAAGCGGATTCCCGTGAAGTTGGATTTGCCGCATTCCGGACATGTTACCTTATTGTCAGCAATATATGCTTCCAGTTTCTCCGTTGGCCAACCGTCCACAGTCTCCTCAGGAAGATTGTTTGCCTTCTGAAAATCCTCAATTAGCTTATCCGCACGGAATCTGGATTTACATTCCTTGCAGTCAATCAGCGGATCGGCAAAGTTTCCGATATGGCCGGAAGCTTCCCATGTTCTGGGGTTCATGAGAATCGCAGCATCGAGTCCAACGTTATATTTGGACTCCTGGACGAACTTCTTCCACCAGGCTTTCTTTACATTATTCTTGAATTCAACACCCAGAGGACCGTAATCCCAAGTGTTTGCAAGGCCTCCATAAATATCAGAACCAGGGAAAATAAATCCCCGGTTCTTAGCAAGCCCTACTATTTTCTCCATGGTAACGTTAGTGTTAACAGTTTTATTATCGCTCATAGTAGTTTTCCATTTATTAATTCGATGCATCGCTGGCTGCGAAGCACCATCCAAAAGTATTAATTATTTACCTCGTCTTCAAATTCCTTGATGCCTTCTGCCGCATTTCTCTGCATCTCCAGAAGGTCCTTCTCCAACTGAGACATTTCTCTATTCATATCATCAGCTACATCTTCCAGGCCCTCTGCAATTTCATTACCGATATCCGGAACTTCAAGGTTCTCCAAATCTTCAGCTACATCATTTGCAGCACCCTCAAGGTCCTCTGCAACGCCCTTCATGCCATCCTTAAAGCTCTTGATGGGCTTTGCTGCTGTTTCCTTAGCCTTGTTTACAGCTTCGCCACCCTTATTCCAAAGTTCATCAAATTTATTCTTAAACTCATCGAACTTAGGATTATCAGTTTTCTCTGCTGTTCTTTCCTTCAAATCATTAAAGGTTCCCTGGGCTCTTGTCTTTACTCCTTCAAAACTCTCCGGTGCCTTTTCTTTAATTTCATTGAAAGTACCCTGAGCTCTTGTTTTAAATTCCTCAAAATTG
>CACXFN010000138.1 GCA_902766915.1 uncultured Eubacteriales bacterium | reverse complement strand
GATTTCAAATTCATCAAACATATAATTCACCCATAACAATTTCAATCAACTCTTTTATTTTTTGCCCAAAATCTCCGTCTATACTTCTCTCATTAATGCTCCCATAATAGGGAATCAATATGTCCACCAAATCCAATAAATATCTATCCACATTAGAATCCATCCCGTCATTCTCATTGTTTTTATTAAATCTATTTAACAGACCCTCTGCAAATGTATTTCTGTTCTTAGGTTTCTCATTATTTTGTCCCAATAATCCCCCTTTAAAGTCATTAGCCAAAGTTATCCTTTTAGGTGATCCCAGTTCCAATAATTCCCTATATTTTTCCTCATTTGCTTTAATCAAATTCCCCCGTTCATCCGTAGTTGGAAGTATAAGAATTGATGCATCCAGACCTCTCAACATTTCTATATATCGGTAATATAGGTGATTGCCAAAATCGTATATAATTACATCAAAATCCGACTTAATAATGGAATCCATTAATGCATCTAAGGTGTCATCTTTTAAGAATTCATAATTATTATCGACAACATTACGCGATAATCTGCTTACTCCATCTTTTTCAACGGCAAACTGATTAATATTTATTTTTCTCCTCCTAATCAAATTGTAGAGTAAGACATTTAAATCTCTATTGTTATTCGCATTGTTGTTATTCGCATTGATATCAATCGGAGAAAAATCCAGAATCATAGGTTTGTAACCATGTCTATAAAGTAGACGGCCAATCCCATCTGCTATCATACTTGTACCGATTCCACCTTTTGCTGAATAAAGACCAAGCCTGATAACATGCTTTGCTCCCCCAAATTGCCAACCAGATCCATTTTCCAATTCCAAAGAAAACTCATTAAATAATCTGGTTAGCAATTCGGAAAAGCGAATGTATTTAGAAACTTCAAGAAGTAGAAGTGACGGATTGTTCTCCCTTATCCTCTGAAGGTTTATATTTTCAATTCCTTCCTTATTGTCTGAAAAAAGAAGAATATTTGAAAAACGGATTTCATCCAAGTCCACTATTTCATCGGTAAACAAAATTGCATCAGAGGAAACTCCACTCGTGTCCGGATTAAATTGCTCAAAACTCCAGGTATTAAAGTAACCTGAATAAGCAATCATTCCTTTTAATGCCTCTGAAAAAGCCACATCTTTTATTCTAATTACACAATTCACTTTATTCATAATGTAAAATTTCCTTGATGAAACTTCCTCCTGTGGCAGACATAATAAGCCCTTCCCCTTACTCAATCAATCCCCTTTTTTATAGACTTTTCTCCCCAAACAAACATTGATTTTTCAACATTTTGCAGCATCAAGGCTTCCCCTTTCCTTCCCCTTATATTTTTTTGCAAAAAATACAAAAAGCCTCCATGTTGAAATATCAACCATGGAGGCAATTTCGCTCTTTTTTTAAACTCAAGAACTATAGACCTTTTTCTAATAGTTCTTCATTAATTTTTTTCAATTCCTCATTACGTTTTGTCTTAAGCGTTGTTGTTTTTACCGTAGGCCTATCGGAAAGATAATACTTCTTTACCATCTTATAGGCCGGTAAGGTGTCATTTATCTTTTGAAGATCCTTTTCGAACAAATCCTTTATGTCTTCTACGCTTAGACCTTCTTCCTTCATATACTCCTCATCATATACAACCTTCAACCAAAGAACAACATCGCTGGCCTTATCTCTGGAAAACAGCATGCTTTCAGAAACATAAGGCAATAGGTTAACGATGGTTTCTATTTCCTCCGGGAAGACGTTTTTACCATTTTTCATAACGATTACATTCTTTTTTCTTCCGGTTATGAATAAATACCCGTCTTCATCGAAATATGCCAAATCTCCGGTATGGAACCAACCGTCCTTAATTACTTCATCGGTTGCTTCCTGGTCATTATAATACCCCAGCATGACATTTTCACCCTTGGCTAAAAGCTCACCTATTCCGTCTTCATCAGGTTCGTCAATCTTAGTCTCTACATATGGCATGGTTTTACCTACTGAACCAGGTCTTATATATCTATAGGTCTCACTGGCGATGGTTGGCGATGTTTCTGTAAGCCCATAACCACTAACGGTAAGGATACCGAAATCATTCAGTCCCTTTGCAACAACCGGGTCCAAAGCTGCTGCACCGTTAATAAAGAAACGCATGCGTCCACCCATCTGATCAATAATGGATTTAAACAATATCCTTCTCAGATATATCCCGACCTTCTCAGATTTTTCGCATATTTGAAGGGCCTTCTCCACCTTTTGCCTCATGCCTTTTTTATCAATGCCCTTCCAAACCTTTTTATACACGTTTTCCAAAAGCAGTGGAACCGTCATCATTACAGAAACTCCATACTCCTGAAAGTTGGACGAAATGTATTTCAATCCGTCGCAGAATACATTCTTTATTCCCTGAGTAATAAAAACTAATAGTCCTCCCATACCGAATACATGATGAAGCGGAACAAACAGCATACTAACATCATCGGGGAAAAACAATTCTTCACAATCCATATAATAAGTTATGCTGCATAAATTCCTGTGACAAAGCATTACCGCTTTTGCAGCCTGGGTTGTTCCTGATGTAAACAGAAGGAAGTTCATGGCATCTCTATCGATGGGGGCATCTAAATAATCCCTCATGCCTGCTTCTATCAATGCTCTTCCTCTTCCAAGAAGCTCAAAAACCGACTTCCCGTTTTCAGGAATAAAATCAAGTCCATATATTTCTTTTAAAGTAGTATTGCCTTCTTCCTTGATGGATTTAAGAATGGGGAAAGTTTTTTTGTCACATAGGATTGCGCTTACTTCTCCTCTTTGGATAAGTCCGGAGAGTTCCTCCTTTTGTAGAAGTTTATCCAGAGGAACAACAACTCCCAATCCACATGCTGTGGCAAAGTATCCAAGAATCCAATTGTAACTGTTTTCACCAATTATGCCTATTCTCTTTCCTGAATAACCTTGCTCCCAAAGCGCTGTGCCCAGATATCCGATTTCGTTATAAAAATCCCTATAAGTAGTATTGGTATAAGCGGTATCTTTTTTCACTTTCCTTTTAGTAACGAAAGCAACCATATCTGCATATTTTTCTGCAGAATAAGCCACCATTTCTCTGAGATCTCGAAATTCATGGAATTTCTTCTCTAAATGGTAATTCTTTTTATATCCGTTTATCATATCATTTCCCCTATATTCCATTTATAATTATGCATTTATTATATAATATTTATGTCAATTTGACCACAAATATGAGTGAAATTTGAAATTTTCCCCATAAAGTGGTAGACTCATTTTAATCGTTTTTTGAAAGAATCATATTAGATTAAGAATTGAAAGAGAGATACAAAATGTCAGAAACTACAAAGATGAAAAGAGTTTTTTCTGGAGTTCAGCCCACAGGCAATATACACATAGGAAATTATCTTGGTGCCCTTCGCCAATTTGTAGAATTACAGGACGACCATGATTGCATATATTGCATAGTAGATGAACATGCAATCACACTGCCTCAAGATCCAAAAGAGTTAAGAGCACATATTTTGGACGTTGCCTCACTTTATTTAGCTATCGGTGTTGACCCCAAAAAATCTATTATCTTTGTTCAATCTGATGTTCCTGCTCATGCTGAATTGGCCTGGGTATTAACGTGCAACTCATATACGGGAGAGTTGTATAGAATGACTCAATTTAAATCCAAGAGTCAGAATAAAGAATCTGCACCGACAGGTCTTTTAATGTATCCCGTACTTATGGCTGCAGATATTCTTTTGTATGACACTGATGTTGTCCCTGTAGGGAATGATCAAAAGCAGCATATCGAATTGGCAAGAGACATTGCAACAAGAGTCAATAATACCAGAAAAAAAACCTTTATTGTTCCCGAAGGACGTTTCATGAAGGAAGGCGCCCGAATAATGGCCCTTGATGATCCCACACAGAAAATGAGCAAATCTGCAGAAAACATTCATAGCAGAATTTCTCTTTTGGATGATGATAATAAGATTAAAAAATCGATAATGAAATCCACCACCGATTCTGAAGGAATAATCCGCTTTGATGTACAAAACAAACCAGGCGTAAGCAATCTCTTAAATATCTATAGTGTTCTGTCAGGAAAATCCATCGATTCCATAGTCAATGAATACGATGGTAAAGGCTATGGTGACTTTAAAAAGGATTTAGTCGATGTCACTATTAACGCACTATCACCAATAAGAGCTAAATATGAGGAGATTCGTCATTCCAAAGAATTAATTGATATTCTTAATGATGGCGCAATCCGTGCAAATACAATTGCCAATCGCACCATGCAACGTGTGAAAGATGTATTTGGTTTAGGACTTAATGACTCAAAGTAATAATAGTTATAAAAAGAAAAAGCAAAACACCACTGGTAAAACGAAAGGCAATAATCGCATATTGCGATATTGCGTTTCGTTATTATTAATCATACTGTTAACATTAGCTATATTATTTCTTAAACAAAAGATATATTCGCCGGAAAACAGAGAATTATTGTATGGAAAAGCCGTTTATGTAATTGATGGTGACACCATTAAATATGTATATGATAAGAGTCTAAATAATCAGGGTGAATCAATAATCGAAAAAGCAAGACTAGATGAGTCGGTATCAAAAGATATACTAGATGGCCAGGAAATAATAGTTCGTTTAATCGGAATTGATGCCCCTGAAAGTGCCAATCACGACCAGTCGAAAAACACAGAGGAAGGCAGAGAATCCACAAAGTTTTTAAAGGAAATGGTTGAAGGCAAAACCATTGGACTGGACTTCGATGAGGAGAAAACGGATAAATACGATCGATTGCTGGCCTATCTTTGGATGGATGGAGAACTGATCAATAAGAAAATGATAGACTCAGATCATGCCGTCCTGATGATAATCCCACCTAATACAAAATACGAAGATCTTTTAAAATCACATTCTTAATACCTATATAATCATTTAATCATTGGTGCGCCACCTAAACGCTTTTCCGAACAAATTGGTTCATAGTATTCTTCTATCTCTATGCGCTCAGATTCACCGGAGTTTAATCGTTTTCCTGTGTAGTTCATGACTATAACATATCTATCATCATAGAGGTATATTTTATCAATT
>CACXFN010000137.1 GCA_902766915.1 uncultured Eubacteriales bacterium | reverse complement strand
TGGAGAGCCTATGTGGACGGAGAGAAAAAGCCAATAATGAAGGGTGATGTAGGATTTATGGCATTGGAACTTGATGCAGGAAACCATGAAATAGAGCTTAAATACTCTACACCATACCTGTTTACATGTGGTATTATAAGCCTAATTAGCTTAGTTGCGCTGATTATCTACGCTATAGGTGGATTATTCGGTAGGAAAGCATAGTTTTATATAAAGCAGATATCATATACTTTGGAGTTTAACATGTCGATTACAACTAGATTTAAAAGAACAACCAAAAGAATACTGAACCAAAAAACGGTGGGAAATCAAAAGGATCAGGTGAATGCCCGTATCAGAGAAGAGGTAGAAAAAGCACTTTCGGGCGTTCGATCCAGCTTTGATGCCTTTGATAGAGAACATATTTGGGCCTTCACTGCAGGTCAGAGCGGACAGGATTTTAGAGGGAACCCCAAGTATCTTTTCGTATACATAAACAAGTACAGGAAGGATATTGGTGCTTACTGGTTCTGCGACGACCAGGAAACCATTGAGCAGGTTAGGTCACTTGGATTTCACGCTTACGATATAGGAAGCGTCGAAGGACAATATTTGATTTCCAAGACAGGAGTGGTGGTTTCCGAGCAGGTAAAGTATGTTCTTCCTGAAGGTTTTAGTAATATTAAATATGTAAACCTATGGCATGGTGTGGGGTTTAAAACCATTGAGCGCCGACTCTTTGAAGGGGATATTGCCATGGATATCGCCAGAAAATATGTCCAGAGGGGGACCTTCTATAGAGACCATCAATTAATGACTGTAACCAGTCCGATAATTGAAGAAGAGTTTATTAAGGATGCCGGGGTTGACCCGGATAAATTCCTGAGAACAGGTTATACCAGGAATCTATACCAGCAGAATTTCGAACCCATAGAAAGCTTTGATCATGATCTTAGAAAAATCAAGGGACTAAGTCAGGATGCCAAGCTATTCGTCTACGCACCCACCTATAGGGCTAAATTGGGAGGAACATTCACCAGGGCGATTCCTGACTTCGAAGAATTATATAATTACTGCGAAAAAAACAATATTTTATTTATATTTAAAGTCCATCCAAATATGGAAAAGGAAGTGGGCTTCCTAAAGGCCTGGGAAAAATACGGTGACAGGCCTCATTTCTGGTTCTGGAACAATAAGGACGACTTCCAGGAAATCATGCATGAGATGGATTTGGCAATCATTGATTATTCCTCTATTTTCTCCGACATGATAGCGGTGGGGATAAAACACTTTATCAGGTATATCTTCGATTACGAAGAATACATCGGAACCATTGATACAAAGGATACCTTCTTTGAAAGAACATCCGGACAGATAGCAAGGTCCATGGATGAGCTTATTTTAGCCATGGATAACTACGAAGAGTATTATGTCAAAGAGGCTGAAGAAGAAAGACTTGCTGGCCTAAATGAACTAATGTGGGCCTATTCCAAGGGTAAGGATGATTTTGAGACCATCATAGACCAGGTGATGAAATTCCGGGTAGAAGAAAGGGAGTTTAAAACCCTTTATAGCTTCGATATATTTGACACCTTGATTTCCAGAAAGGTATTGGCCCCTGATGGAATCTTCTATTATGTGAAGGAGAAAATGCAGGAAGAAGGAATGGGCAGGCAGGACTCTTTCCCCTTTGCATTGATGCACAATTATCCTTCCATCAGACATACTGCGGAATTCAATGTTAGAGAATATTATAATAAAACCCAGGATGTAAGAAATTCCGATAAGATAGAAATCCAATTTGAGGAAATCTTTAAAAGGCTGGCGGATGTTTATAACCTCAGTGATGAACAAATTTCCAAACTAATGAAGTGGGAATTGGAGGCGGAATATGACAATTCAATTCCCCTAAGGGAAAATATAAATATGGTAAAGGACCTGGTGGATAAAGGGGAAACGGTGGTGTTGATAAGCGACATGTACCTTTCCAAGGACTTTATCAAGGGCCTCCTAAATAAGGCTGCCCCATTCCTGGCGGAATTACCCTTGTTCCTGTCCAGTGAATATGGTGTTCAGAAAACAACCCAGAAGCTATTCTTCGAGGTGTATAAGAGCTTCACCCCATATTATGACTTTGAAAAATGGATTCACTATGGGGACAATCCGGGGGCGGACGAGTTTAGAGCCAGACTCTTCGAAATCTCCACCAGAAAAATCAATCCTCCGGAAATGGGAGAAATACAGGAGTCAATGTTGGAAACCATAGGGACCTATGATTCCTATTTGGTTGCGGGAATGCAGGCTCGCCTCATGAAGGATAATTACTTTACCAAGGATGAATTTGTTATATCCTTCGTGGCTCTCTGTTTTGTTCCTTATATCGATTGGGTGATTAGAGATGCTGTTAGAAGGGGATACAAAACCCTCTTCTTCATTTCCAGAGACGGCCATCATCTGAAGCGAATTGCCGATGCCATAATTAAAGCAAGAGGCTTGGATATCAAGACAAAATACATTTACGGATCCAGAAGACTTTGGAAAATACCATCATATATCGATGAAATAGACGAGGGATTCTGGGGAACCTACGGAAATTTCGTTGACCTTCCATCCAAGGATAAATTGTTCAGTGCCATGGATTTGGACGAAGAAAAATTCCGTGAACTCTTCCCATACATAGACGGCGACAATATTGATTTCAGCAATAAGGATGAACTAAAGAGCCTGGTTGAAATCTTTGAGAACTCTCAATCCTATCATGAATATTTGTTGGAAAAGGCTGCAGAGGAGAGGGTGATAGTGGACGACTATCTAAGGCAGGAAATGGAGCCGGAGAATAATCCCAAGGGGACATTTGCCGTGGTTGAATACTGGGGTAGAGGATACAATCAGGATTGCCTGAATAGACTGTGGAGAAATTTGGTTAACGACCGAGACGCCACAGTGCCCTATTATTATGCTCGTTCCATACTTCCATCAATGGATGGATCAATCCGCCACAACTTCACAACCAACGACGGTAGAATGGTATTTTGTGAAGCATTCTTCGCCAATCTCCCATATAAAAGTGTCGAGGAATATAGGTATGTGGACGGGAAGGTGGAACCTGTAATTGTTCCTGTGCATTATCAAGAAGAGCTTTTTAAATCAATGGAAAAACTCCTTCCCTTATTTGCTGAGGAATATGCGAAGTTGGAACTCAAACATCCTGAAGACACGGATCATCTTCTGTTTGAATTTGCCTTTGATTATTTTAAAAGCAATTCGGATAACATTAATTTTGCCGAAGAGATTGGAACCCTCTACGATTCAGTTGCTCTATACGGAAAGAAGCGGGAATTTGCTCCGCCTT
>CACXFN010000136.1 GCA_902766915.1 uncultured Eubacteriales bacterium | reverse complement strand
TCAGTTAAGTAGTGCATTTTAGTTATCCGTGTTATTTATTCATATCCATGTTTTCCAGGAATACTTTATAGCATCTATAGGCTTCGTAGACATCTGCCTTGCTGGAAACTTCCCATGGGCTATGCATTGATAGAACAGCAACGCCGCTATCTATTACATTCATGCCGTAGTTAGCCAGCACGTAGGCAATGGTTCCGCCGCCGCCTTCATCGACTTTTCCGAGCTCTGCAGTTTGGAAGGCTACCTTGCCATCTCCCAGAACCTTTCGGATTTTACCGACGTATTCTGCATTGGCATCATTGGAACCAACTTTTCCGCGTGATCCTGTGTATTTATTGAAGCAGATACCGCGCCCCAGATATGCGGCATTTTTCTTTTCGAAAGAACTTTCGTAACAAGGGTCTACACCTGCGCTAACATCGGAGGAAAGCATGCAGGAATTTCTAAGTGTACGGCGAAGAGCAAGGTCGGCTGAAGTATTTCCCACGCCCAGGTTTTTATCAACCCCATTAATCAATTCTGCAATCATGTCTTCAAAGAATTTTGATTCAGCGCCTGTAGCGCCTACAGATCCGATTTCTTCTTTATCTGTCAATATGCAGATAGCAGTTTTCTTCGGGGCCTTTATATCAAGGATGGCCTTATAGGATGTGAAGGCACAAACTCTGTCGTCCTGTCCGTATCCGATAACCATGCTACGATCGATTCCCAAATCCCTGGCGTGACCTGCAGGAACCACTTCGATTTCAGCGGAGAGGAAGTCCTCTTCTTCTATATTGTATTTTTCTTTAAGGATATTGAGAACGTTAGCTCTTACAGTTTCTTTTTCCTCTTCCTTGGATTTTTGTTTATCTTTTTTATCCTTGTTGTATTTATCCTTGGCAGGTCGTCCTCCGAAGAGTACGTCCAAGGCTTCGCCTTCTACAACAACGCTTGCCTTTTTTGTCATCTGATTTCCTGCCAGGTGGATTAGGAGATCCGTTACGCAGAAGACAGGATCATTCGGATTATCGCCGATGGCAACGTCTATTACTGTTCCGTCCTTCTTTACCACAACCCCATATAGAGCAAGAGGTATGGTAACCCATTGATATTTTTTTATTCCACCGTAGTAATGGGTGTCCAGATAAGCTAAATCAGAACTCTCATAAAGCGGATTTTGCTTTAAATCCATTCTTGGTGAGTCGATGTGTGCTCCAAGGATATTCAGGCCATTGGTTAGAGGCTCCTTACCGATGATTCCTAACATAAGAGTTTTTCCCATATGCTGAACGTAAAATTTATCTCCGGATTTCATCTTCTTGCCGGAATTAAGTAGTTTATTCAAATCCTTGAACCCGGCTTTTTCTGCATCCTGGATGGCAAGATTCACACAAAGCCTTTCCGTCTTTGCTTTGGATAGATAATCCTTATACTCGTCACATATCGTTTCTAATTCTTTTAGTTGCTTAGAGCTGTAATTTCCCCAAATACTTTTCCTTTCCAATTTATTTCCTCCTTGTTTTTGGCGTGGCAAATAACCAGCCATACATCAATTGTTTACACTCCAAACACGCTACATACAATTATATTAAAGTATCCTTACTTTTTCAATCAAAGTATTCAAATTTATGGCGATTTAGAGTATACTTTTTATATTAGAAAACTGAGGATTTAGCATTCGTTAGAACTGTAGAGTTTGCAATTAATCGGCATATGGCAAAAGGAGATATGGTGAACTACGATATACGTGATATTAATCTGGCTCCCAGTGGCCACAGAAAGATTGAATGGGTGAAAAACAATATGCCCATCCTAAGTGGTCTGGAGAAGGAATATAGTAAATCAAAGCCTTTCCAGGGGCTAAGGATATCTCTTTCGGTGCATTTGGAGGCAAAGACGGCATATCTATGCAAGGTTTTGACTTCTGCAGGTGCGGAGATGTATGTTACAGGGAGTAATTCTCTGTCCACCCAGGATGATGTTGCTGCGGCTCTTGCTGATGACGGGCTCCATGTTTTTGCCTACCATGGAGCGACAGACGAAGAGTACCAAAGGCATATAGAGATGTGCCTGGAAAACAAGCCTCACATAATAATTGATGACGGTGGTGATTTGGTTTCTCTTCTTCATACCAAGAGGCCGGATTTGGCGGAGAATGTAATTGGTGGATGCGAGGAAACTACAACAGGTGTGATTCGCTTAAAGGCTATGGAGGATGAGGGGGTTCTTAAATTCCCCATGGTGGCGGTTAACGATGCGGATTGCAAATATCTCTTCGATAATCGCTATGGTACAGGTCAATCCACATGGGACAGCATAATGCATAATACGAATCTAATCGTGGCATCCAAGACGGTAGTTGTGGTTGGCTATGGCTGGTGTGGTAGGGGAATTGCTATGAGAGCCGCATCTCTTGGTGCCAGGGTCATAGTCTGTGAGGTGGATCCTGTTAAAGCAGTAGAAGCAAAAATGGATGGACATGATGTAATGCCTATGGGACGATCGGCAGAAATCGGTGACATTTTTATTTCTGCAACGGGTTGTTGTAAAACAATCACTGTGGAGCATATGCTTAACATGAAGGAAGGGGCTATACTTGCAAACGCAGGGCATTTTAACTGTGAAGTTGATATGGCGGGGCTGGAAGAAAAGTGCATCAGAAAATATGAAGCAAGAGATAATATAACTGCATATGTAATAGGAACTAAGACCATCAATGTTATTGGGGAGGGCAAGCTTGTTAATATTGCTGCAAGTAACGGACACCCTGCAGAGATAATGGATATGAGCTTTGCGGTGCAGTTTCTGTCTGCCCTCTATGTAAAGGACAACGCAGGAAAACTTCCCAATAAGGTTATTGATGTCAGCCTTGAAATTGATAGTATTGTTGCATCAAAGAGACTGGACGCCTGGGGAATTGAGATAGATGAGCTTACTGATGAGCAGAAAGCCTATTTGAGAAGTTGGAATTTATAGATTGTATTAATATATAAGCGTATAAATAGAAAAAGTATAATCAGAAAAAAGGAGCGAAAAAAATGAGCGTAAGAATTGCAATTAACGGTTTTGGTAGAATTGGCCGCATGGCTTTCAGAAAAACTATAGATGATCCTGAGATAGAAGTTGTGGCAATAAATGACCTGACAACTACTGAGATGCTGGCATACCTTCTGAAATACGACAGTGTGCAGAAGCATTTTGGCAAGGAAATTTCTTCGGATGAGAATTCGATTACCGTTGATGGGAAGAGGATTCCCGTTTATGCAGAGGCTGATGCAGAGAATCTTCCCTGGGGAGAATTGGAGGTGGACATCGTCCTGGAATGTACCGGCTTTTACACCAGCAAGGAAAAATCCATGGCTCACATCAGAGCCGGCGCTAAGAAGGTTTTGATTTCTGCACCTGCAGGAAACGATCTTCCCACTATAGTTTACGGAGTTAATCATGAGACTTTGACTAAGGATGATCAAGTTATTTCTGCCGCAAGCTGCACCACTAACTGCCTGGCTCCAATGGCGAAGGTTCTTAATGATTATAGAGAGGTTAGAACAGGATTCATGACCACCATCCATGCCTATACAGGTGACCAGATGCTCCTGGATGGACCTCATAAGAAGAATAACTTCCGTAGAGCTCGTGCAGGTGCGATAAATATCGTTCCAAATAGCACAGGTGCGGCAGCGGCTATCGGCCTGGTTATTCCTGAACTGGATGGCAAGCTAATCGGATCAGCTCAGAGAGTTCCGGTTCCGACAGGCTCTGTAACAATCCTGGATGCAACCCTAAAGGATGATACTGAAACCGTAAGTGTTGAGGGAATCAATGAGGCCATGAAGGCTGCGGCGAATGAATCCTTTGGATATAACGAAGAGGAAATCGTATCCAGCGACATTATTGGTAGTGAATACGGTTCTCTATTTGATGCTACACAGACCCTGGCTCAGCGCTGTGGTACCAAGATTTACGAAGTCCGTGTAGTTGCCTGGTATGACAATGAAATGGGATATACTTGCCAGATGATTAGAACCATGAAACATTTGGGAAAACTGTTATAAGGTGATTAATCGAGGGATTTGGCGATATAGTTTGGATTTAGCGATTGGTTAGGATTAAACGATATAGTTAGGATCTAGCGATTTGGTTATTTTAAGTTAATAGTATTTAGTTATATAGTAGAAAAGTGAAGGAACATCCAAATTATAATCGAAGAGCAGTTTTTATTACCGGTGGCTCCAGGGGTATAGGGGCCGCCTGTGTAAGGAAGTTCGCCGGGGAAGGTTGGAACGTGGTTTTTACGTATAACCAAAACCAAGCTATGGCGGAACAGCTCGTAAATGAATTGACGCAGGATTTGAAAAAGGCCCTTGTTAGCGAAATTCCCCGGATTTATGCTCTTCGGCTGGATGTGACCGATTTTGATGGAATAGGACCTGTTATTAATGAGGCGTTAAATGAGTTGGGGGTAGAGGCCTTTGATGCTGCAGTATTAAATGCAGGAATATCCAGGTGGGGGACGATTGATGCCATGGCAAGGAGCCATGTGGAGGCGCTTATTGAGACCAATTTTAAAGGGGCTATCTATACCGCCAGAGAGGTGGTGCCTACCATGATAAGCGCCAAATCGGGTTCCATAGTTTTTATCACCTCAATGCTTGGCGGTACAATCTCAGGGTCCTGTGAATCCGTATATGCCGCAACCAAAGCGGGCTTGGAGGGGTTCGGGCGAAGCTTGGCTGCTGAGCTGGGACCATCCAATATCAGAGTTAATATGATAGCTCCCGGCGTCATCGATACAGATATGAACAGTGTGTTTTCAGAGGAAGAATTGGCCTCTCTTTGTGACGCTACGCCTCTTGGTCGAATGGGGAGACCTGAGGAAGTTGCGGAGGCGGTTTATTTTCTCGGGGATAGTGAACAATCCTCCTTTATAACGGGACAGGTTCTCCTGGTAGATGGAGGCTTCACCATTTAAGTGATTGTGAGCAAGGGGCTTTGATATTAATTATCAAATAATGCGGGTAAAAGTATAGCTATAGAGAAGTAGTTTCTGGAGCCTATATAGGTTTTAGGAAATCAGGGTTATGGGAACAATAATAGAGATCTTTACAAAAATAGGACTTTGGGTAAGTGATTTTCTTGCCTGGATTGGAATATCCGGGGTTGGAGGAACCACGCTTTTATACACGGCCATAGCAAGGTGGGTCTTTATCTTGCTGGCCCTTTTTATTGTCTCTAAATCCATTGCGTCCCTTTTGGCAGGGCGCAGTGCGCCGGAGGTATTCGCGTATTTCAATATGCATGATGGAGGAGATCACCAAGTAAACCTTCCAATTACCCACTGGGAGAATTCCATTGGCCGATCCAAGAGATCTGATATCGTGATTAATGATCCGGCAGTGTCCAGGGTACAGGGGACATTGACCCGGGATGATCAAGGTCGCTGGAAGTTCATGGATCTGGGTTCCAGCAATGGCACGAAGATAAAGGAAAGAGTGCTAAAACGTGGTGAGTTTGAATATGTTGAACCCGGTGACAGAATGTATATGGGTGAGACGGTCTGCACCATTTTTCCCATCAGCATAGAGGAACAGCGGAACAATCAGGCTATGAGGAAAAGAGAAACCTTCCTATTATCTCCGTGGACTTCGCTGCTGGCTCTAACGGTTTTTCAGATAATGACCGTAATTCAATTAGGAATTGCCTTAGGTGATGAATTCAGTGAACAGATTCCCTTGGCCTTTGGTGGAATGACCATATTAATGTGGGTCTATACTATTGGACTTAGGACCTTCCATCAAAGGGGATTTGATGTGGAGATGATTGCTTTCTTCATATCGACCCTAAGCTTGGCTATTACATCCAGCAAATTTCCGGAAGCGGTACTAAAGCAATTCATTACGGTAGCAATGGGTGTTTTTCTCTTCGTTGCCATGTGTTGGTTTATGAGGAATCTGAATAGATCAAAGGCGGTAAGGAAATACCTCTATGGTTTGGCGGGGTTTACACTGGTTCTAACCTTGGTGCTGGCAAGCAATATAAATGGGTCCAGTAACTGGATTCAAATAGCCGGTATTTCAATTCAGCCTTCTGAAATGGTTAAGCTTGCATATATTTGGGTTGGGGCAGCGACGCTGGATGAACTTATGGAGAGAAAAAACACCCTGGTATTCATGGGCTTCTCCGTTTTCTGCTTCGGATGCCTGGCCCTAATGAACGATTTCGGTACAGCAATGATTTTCTTTGTGACCTTCTTGGTGATTTCCTTTATGAGAAATGGAGATTTCACCAAGATCATTTTAATCGTAGGTGTGGCCTTTATTGGAGGGATGATGGTCCTCAGATTTAAATCCCATGTTGCAGCAAGGTTCGCTGCCTGGGGCCATGTTTGGGATTTTGCCGATGATGCCGGTTACCAGCAGACTCGCACAATGTCCGCTGCTGCAAGCGGTGGTTTGGTAGGTGTTGGGGCAGGAAATGGATGGCTTAAAAATATCTTTGCATCGGAAACGGATTTGGTGTTTGGATTCCTCTGTGAGGAATGGGGGCTTCTCATCGCTGTGCTCACGGTGCTTTCCATAATTACATTATCCATTTTCGCATATAGAACTATTATGAATGGAAGATCTTCCTTCTATACTATAGCAGCCTTATCTGCCATGTCTCTGTTTTTATTCCAAACAATCCTAAATGTATTTGGATCCGTGGATTTGTTCCCTCTAACCGGGGTTACTTTCCCATTTCTATCGACAGGAGGTACCAGCATGATTGCATCCTGGGGAATGCTTTCCTTTGTAAAGGCTGCGGATAATAGGCAGGGGGCGTCTATGGCGGTTAAGGCGCAAAAGGCTCAGGAGGTTTATTATGCGTAGGATGGAAAGAAGAGCCTTAATGGGTTTGGCCTTGGCCTTGATATTGTTTGGAGGGCTGGTGCTGTTTGTTTATAGGTTTGTTGTGCATGGTGCGGAATGGGCAACCTTCTATGGAAATCAAAGTCTTTATTCCGGGGAAGGACTAACAAGCGGAAAGGTTTACGATAGAAATGGAATTATCCTGGTTGAGAATTCCCCCGATGGACCTATATATAATGATGACTATTATATAAGGCTTGGGACAATCCATGCGGTTGGTGATAGCCGGGGTAATATTTCAACTGCGGCGCTTTCTGCCTATAGGGATAAATTAATTGGATATAATTTAATAACCGGAACATATAAGATTAAGGGCGGAAATGAAGATATTAAGCTTACTTTGGACGCCAATGCCTGTAGCGTAGCTTATCAGTGGCTTTCTGACTATGAGGCAGGTTCGGTAGGTGTTTACAATTATAAGACAGGGGAGATACTTTGTTTGGCAAGTGCACCAAGCTTCGATCCTTTTTATCCTCCGGAACTGGATGAAGGGGATACAAGTGGTATTTATTTGAATAGGTTTTTATCTGCAACACTGACTCCGGGTTCAATTTTTAAGACCGTCACCGCCGCAGCTGCCATTGAAAATATGGATTGGCAAAACTTTTACTATTATTGTGAGGGGGAACGGGAGGTGAACGGTGAGTATGTCACATGTATGGATGTGCATGGAGAATTGGATTTAGAGGATGCTTTGGCTGTATCCTGCAATTGCGCCTTTTCTGTAATTGCAGAGGAACTGGGTGGGAACGTACTAAATGCCTATGTAGAGAAACTTGGATTAACTAAGGTATATAATATGGAAGGCATCAAAAATGCCGCAGGCAGTTTCAGTTTCCCGGATGATGTTCCCATTAATCTTGGCTGGGCAGGGGTTGGACAGTATGAGGACGAGCTTAATCCATGCTCTATGATGATATATATGGGAGCAATAGCCAATGGAGGTGAGGCTGCGGTTCCAAGAATGCTTTCGCCATCTTTCATTTCTTCTATTATTAATGAAAGGATTGGAGCCATCCAGGATAATGTAGAACTATTGGATCAAGGGACAGCAGATATATTATCTGATATGATGATATATAATGTAGAAACTGTTTATGGTAAAGATAATTTCCCCGGCCTATATATAGGAGGGAAGACAGGCACAGGAGAGGTTGAAGGAAAGGAACCAAATGCCACTTTCGCAGGTTTTCTTCTGGATCCGGATCATCCATATGCCTTTGTTGTAACGGTAGAGAATGGGGGAAGCGGTCAATATGTGGCAGCCCCAATCGCAAATGCGGTCCTCCAGGAGTTGGTAGCGCCATAGGGTAACGTTACTAATACCTTGAGGTAATATTTAGGATAACGTTACTAATACTTTAGGGCAGTGTTACTAATACTTTAGATGGATATGTTACCGGATTTATATCAAGATTATATAAAGAGAGATTAATTGAGTTAAAAAAAGAATAGTATTTTTTAAGAAATGCAATCGCTATAACTCTTTATTCGCAAGGGTTATAGCGATTTTTCATTTTTTGATGTTTGATTTTTTGCGATTTTTGAAAGGCTACACACCTTGATATTAAAGGGATTGAGAGATTTTAGTAAAAATAAATTTTTAAAAATAATAAAAATGAAATCGCTATACATGTTGCAATTAAAGGGCTTCAGCGATTGGAAAATATATAAATTTTAAAAAAATAATTTCGTTAAATCGCTGTAAGTATTGAAATTACTTACGTTCGGCGATTCAAAAATATTCATATTTCTTGTCAATAATACTTTTGGTTAGTTGTCAAATATATTTTTGAAATTGCTGTAAGCATTGAAATTAAAGGGATATAGAGATTTTTGTTCTTTGGTTTTTTAACTGTCAATCGTACTTTTGGATGATGGTTTTAGATATCTTTTTTGCCCTTATCATACTTTTGGTTGATGGGGATTCTTTTG
>CACXFN010000135.1 GCA_902766915.1 uncultured Eubacteriales bacterium | reverse complement strand
TCTACCAATAATTCTTTTATCCATATATCTGGCATTGGTAGGAAAGAATATGAGCGATTCAACTCTTATTTCTACTATTAGCGTTATTCTGGTAATGGCTTTCGCCATTCTGTATTTTACGACTTTTATCGGGAAAATACATACAAAAGTCATTGTGCTTATTTATTTAATTGGAATCTGCCTGATTGCAGGAATCAATTCCACTTTACGCACAAATATTGTAAACAATTACCCCGATCAAAGGTGGTTAATGATATCTGATTGCGCCATAGTCCTCTCCATTTTAGCAGTAATACTTAGCGCTAAGAAAATGCCACCTTATAAGGAAGGGGATCCTTATAGATTGCGATTTGGTGACAGATTAGATGGTCGCAGAATTCATAATATGCCCATCATGTCTAAGGTGACTCCGCATTTTATGCCAACTCGATTAGGTAGAAGTAATTATATTTCTGACACAATTGAGCTTAACGATATCGAAAAATATGTTCAAAAAAAGCGGAAAGATGGCTATAAAAACTTTGGAATAATGCATGTTTTGGTGGCGGCCTATATTCGGACCACGGCTGATTTTCCTGAATTAAACCGCTTTGTTGCTGGACAGAGGGTTTATCATAGATATGAAACATCGGTTAATATGGTGGTAAAAAAGGAGATGAATAAGAATGCTCCGGATTCCTCCATTAAGGTTTTGTTCGAGCCATCCGATACTGCAGTGGAGATTTATGAGAAATTCAATTTGGCTATGGAGAAAGCCAGGGAAGAAGGAATATCTAACGGATTTGATTCCATCACTCATGTTTTGGATTATTTGCCCAGCTTCATAATGTCCCTCTTCGGTTTTCTGCTAAGGCTTTTAGATTATTTCAGCATGCTGCCCATGGCCTTGGAAAGAGTAAGCCCTTTCCATGGATCATTGTTTATCACGTCTATGGGTAGCTTGGGAATACCACCGATATATCATCATCTTTATGATTTTGGTACGGTTCCGGTATTCTGTGCCTTTGGACACAAATACACCAAATATGAACTTGATAGATTAGGTGAGCCTGTAGTAAAGAAATACATGGATTATAAAATTGTTTGTGATGAGGGTATTTGTGACGGATTCTATTATGCCGCGGCTATGAAGAAAATGAAGAGTTATATGAAGCATCCTGAAAAGCTTGATGTTCCACCTGAAATAGTCCTTGAAGATATCATATGATTGAAATAAGTATCAGAGGGAATATATAGACATTATGGAAAAGACTATTTTAACAGCAGTAATAGTGGCAGCTGCCTCTTTCATTCTACAGAAGACTTTAAACAATTTTTTATATGGTTGTGTAATTCTCATAACAAGACCGTTTAAAAAAGGGGATAAGGTTAGTATTAGGCAGAATGGAAGAGAGATAGCTTCAGGAAAGGTTATTAGGCGAGGAATACTCCATTTACGAATAAAGGATTACAACAGAAATGTGGCCATTATTCCTAATTCGGTAATGGAGAATTGTACCATTGTAAACAGTGATTTCAAAAGTGGTGTAAACTATATTAATAGCGTAAAGATTGACTACGAATCAGACATAGAAAAGACTAAACAAATAATAATGGACGCCATATTAAATCATCCGCTGACTCAGAATACAGAGGATAATACTTATATAATCTGCAAATCCGAAAATGAGGGTCTTGTTGTAGAATACAATGTGAGGACTCCCGATACGAATACTTCCTTTGATGTATGCAGTGATATTGTGCAAACTGTTGTTACAAGGATTCAAAACTGTGAGGATATACACCTAAAGTAATAGTTAATATCATCAGAGCTATTGAAAAAACGAAGAGAAATGGGACAAATAAGAACAAACAGACTGTTTATAGTAAAGGGACTGTTTGTTCTTTTTCGTTCTTGTTGTTTATTGTAAGTTTTTTTCAAAAACATCTTTCATTATACATATATATGGAGTATAATATCAATGTTATACGCAGTATATAGTATTATTGTGTGTATTGAACCCCCAATTAACCCATGTATTAGTGTATTTAATGAGGAGAAAAATCATGAAGAAAAGAGTATTAGTGGTTCTAATGATTGTTGCTATGCTCGTTATGGCTGGATGCAGCAGCAAGAAAGCAGAAGAACCGGCAGCAACTGATGAAAAAGAAACAGAAGCAGAAGCTTCTGCCGAAAATGTTCATCTGGATTCCCTGAAGCTTCAGTTTGTTCCATCTAGACCTGCTGAAGAAATCATTACTCAGACATCTGGTCTTCCAGATCTTCTGAAGGCAGAACTTGCTAACCATGGTTACGATGTTGACGAAATCACCATCGATGTATCAAGTTCATTTGAAGCAGCCGGTGAAGCGCTTTCCGCTGGATCAATCGATTTGGCATGGCTTCCATCCGGTACCTATATTGTTTATTCCGATGAAACAGAAGTTATTCTAACTGCTACTCGTGCAGGTCTTTCCAACGACTCCGAGAATCCTGCAGATTGGAACGGAATTGAGAACAAGACACTTCGTGACGGAGATCAGGTTTCCTATTACAAGGGTCTCATCTATGCTGGACCTTCTCCAAAGGGACAGGAACTTGCAGCAAAGGTAAATGCCGGCGAAGCTCTAACATGGGATGATCTTGCATCCGCTAATTGGTGCGTAGGTAAGTCCGTAACATCCAATGCCGGATATTCCTTCCCAACCAAATGGCTCATGGACAATTATGATGGTAAGAAGCTTACAGATCTTCCGAACCTTACACAGGATGATTATGCAGGTTCCTTCATGAAGGCTGCTGCAGAGCAGGTAGACATTATCGTATGCTATGCTGACGGACGTACAGACTACGAAGAAGATTGGAATACTCCTACCGATCAGACAACATCCAAGGGTGCTGGCTATGGCAGAGAGAAAGAAATCTGGGAAGAGCTCAACGTAATCGGCGTAACAGAAAATATCTATAACGATACAATCGCTATTACAAAGGCTAATCCTGAAGTTTATAACGATGAATTCAAGAATGCATTTATCGATTCTATGCTGGCAATCTGTGAAACACAGGAAGGTAAGGATATCATCGCCATCTATACACACGAAGGTTATCTGAGAGCTACAGATGCTGATTATGATGCAATGAGAGAAGCTCTTGCAGCGGTTCAGGAATAATTGATCTTAACTGAATAAAGAGAACCCATAGTAGGGGGTGACTCCCATTGAGCCACCCCCTTTTTATTAAAAACGGAGACACTCACATGATTGAATTCAAAGACGTTTCCAAGACTTATCCCAATGGAACCAAAGGTCTAAAACATGTAAACCTGAAAATAGAGCAGGGTGAATTCCTTGCCATAATCGGATTATCCGGAGCGGGGAAGTCAACATTAATAAGAACCATTAACAGGATGATTGACATTACAGATGGTCAGCTTCTTGTTGATGGAACTGATGTTATGAGTTTAAAAGGCTCTGAACTAAGAAAATTCAGGCGAAAGATCGGGATGATATTCCAATCTTTTAATTTGGTTACTCGATCCACGGTGATTAAGAATGTGCTCACATCTAATGTGCCGGATATGCCTTGGTGGAAAACCTTCCTTGGTATTTATTCCAAGGAACAAAAGATAAAGGCGCTGGAGGCATTGGATAAGGTTCATATACTGGATAAGGCATATACCAGATGCGACGAGCTTTCGGGTGGACAGATGCAACGTGTTGCCCTTGCCAGAACACTTAATCAAAACCCATCAATTATTTTGGCGGATGAACCGGTAGCATCCCTTGACCCGATTATTGCGGATGTAGTAATGAGTGACTTTGCCAGAATTAACAAAGATCTTAATATAAGCATTTTTATTAATATCCATCACGTGGATTTGGCGCTAAAGTATGCTACTCGCGTAATAGGAATAAGGGCGGGAGAAATAGTTTACGATGGCCCTACCAGTGAGGTGACTCAGGAGGTTCTTAACCTGGTTTACATGGGTAAGGAGGTTCCCACAGCCGGTGATAAGATTGAAATAGAAGGAATGGTGATCGAACAATGACATCCGCAATTGAAAAAAAGGTGCCTTTGTTCGATAGGATTTTTAAACCTGAGCATATCGTATTGGATAATGGACATACGGTGGATAGACCTAAGAGCAGAATGCCGCTAATAATTCTGGTGATGGCTATAGCTATTGTGATTGCTGCCTATACTACGGGATTTGATTTTGGTATTCTGGCAAGACGTATCAACCAGCTTACGGTTATTCTTGGACGTATTTTTAGGCCTAATTTTAAATTCTTTCCAAAGGTTATCGATCCCCTTATTGGAACAATAAAGATGTCTATTGTTGGTACCGTGGTGGGGTGTATCCTGGCTCTGCCCTTTGCCATATTTGCATCAAGCAATATCAACAAGAACAAAGTAAGCTTGTTTATTGTTCGAATAATAGTGTCCATAGTGCGTTCACTTCCGGTTATTGTCTACGCATATCTATTCGTATTCATCTTCGGTATGGGAACCTTTGCCGGATCCTTGGCCATAGGTGTGTTTACCTTTGGTATAGTGACCAAGATGCTTTATGAAAATATTGAAACCATCGATATGGGACCATATGAGGCAATGCAATCATTCGGAGCTAACACACTCCAATCCTTTTGGACGGCCTGTGTTCCACAGATACTGCCCCAATACTTTGATAATTGCTTGTACTGCTTCGAACTCAATGTTAGACAGTCAAGTATTTTGGGATATGTAGGAGCGGGTGGCTTAGGTATTCTAATTACCGAGCGAATTAGCCTGCGTGCATATGAAGATGCAGGAATGATTTTCCTAACTATCTTTGCTGTGGTTTGGATGATTGATTTGATGAACGATTACATTCGTTCCAGAATTAAATAGGTGATGTGGTATGAGTCAAGATTTCACTACAAATGAAAATGTTTTAGAGAAACTATATAGTGAGCCAAAGAATCTGTGGAAAAGACTTCTTATCGCAGCCATTTTAATAATACTTGTGATATGGGGAAGTACAGACTCACAGTTTCATGGATTGACGGAAAAGGGGCTCAATGTAGCAAAGGCAATACTGTTTGGTATTACACATCCGGAGACGATGCTGCTATTTGACCTAACCAAAAAGGGCATACCCTTCCTGGTTTTGGAAACTATATCTATTGCTTTCCTTTCAACATTTATCGGAGCATGTCTGGCCATTCCGGTGAGCTTTCTTTCATCCACCAACATTGTGCCTAAACCGGTGGCATACATATTCCGTGCAATAGTCCTCTTAATTAGAACAATTCCTTCACTCATCTGGGCGCTGATTTGGATTAGGGTTACGGGGCCGGGGGCATTCTGCGGCGTTATCACTCAATCCATTTGTTCTATAGGCATGATATCTAAAATGAACATTTCAGCCATAGAAAACCTGGATACAGGGGTGCTGGAGGCACTGGATGCATGTGGTGCAAATACCTTTGAGAAGATTCGATGCGGAGTATTGCCTCAGCTTTCTGCCACCTTTGTGTCAACGGCGATTTACCGTTTCGACATTAATTTAAAGGATGCTACTATACTTGGTATTGTAGGGGCAGGTGGTATTGGTTTCCCATTGAATGATGCAATTGCCAATGCCAGATGGAATCGCGTTGGGGCCTTCCTATTGGTGTTGATTATCATGGTTATACTGATTGAGTGGATTTCAACACGGATTCGTGCAAGCTTGGCGAGAGGTAAGAGGTAAGAATACTATTAAGACCTTAAACAAGATAGAGATTACATATAGTGGATAGATAGAAGGAGATAAGTATTATTCTAAATACTTATCTCTTATCATCTGTAAATCTAAAGGAGAAAGACCGTATTCAATTTGATAATAGTTATCCAATGTGTCGTAACTATTGGAAATGGATTCTATAACCATTCTCCCGATGGTTTCTGTAACACCGGTTCGCATTTGAATTAACTCTCCCAATTCGGGATGATCATTGATTCTATCTTTATCTTTAGATAATGCATCTTCGATGGTTTGCTTATGGAATTCATTGCTTAGTAGGAAATCCTTTAAAACGATTTCCCCAGCTACGCCTAAAGCAAGAAGAAGAACGATAGACAATACCCCGGTTCTATCCTTGCCCGTGTGGCAATGAAAAAGTAGGGGAACCTGATTATTGGCAACTCTGGACATGAAGATTCTAAAAGCTTCATTGTTAAATGGAATGTGAGTATAGTACTCCTTAAGCAATGCCAACTGGTTGTAGCCATCTTCTCCAATTTTACTCATGCCAACAGGGGAGAAATCGATTTCATCGCCATTGGCGAAGGTTAATCCGCTGTGTCGAATCATTTCGACTCCCGGGAGTAATGGATCAGGCTGAGCAGAAGACTCTTCGGAAGTGCGAAGATCTAAAACGCTTTTAATATTGAGAGATTTTAGGGTTTCCAATTCTTCCGGGTTCATGAGATAGAGTCCGCCGCTTCTGTAAAGAAGCCCGTGTTTAATCTTGCGGCCATCTGAACTGAGATAACCTCCTAGGTCTCGGAAATTTATATGATCTCTAAAATGAGGATTGATTGACATTGTTCCACCTTTCTTAATTAGGATATATTAAAAGAAAGTGGTAATAAAGTCAAATATAAACAGGAGTAGAGAAGATAAATCAAGGCTTCTATCCGGCTAGGAACTGTGGTTTATTAAAGGATTCAAAAAATAATAATGAACAAAGACAACAATAAAAACCGAATAAGAATACTAATGACTTCTGACGTCCATGGAAAAGTATTTCCTCATAGTTATGCTGATGGAAGCATAAAGGAATATGGATTTGCCAGACTGTATAGCACAATTAAGAAGCTAAGAGATGATAATACGATTTTGATAGATAATGGTGATGTATTGGAGGGTTCTCCGCTTCAACTATATCACATGATGACCGATTTAAAAGACCGTGATCCTTCTCCAGTCAGTAGAGTTATGAAGGCCATTAATTATGATTATATAAATCTGGGAAATCACGATTTTAATTTTGGACCGGAGGTACTTTTTAGACATATCGAAACCAGCGGTGCCCTCTGTATTACACAGAACATAACCTATCAAGGTAGGAGTATATTGAGGTGTAATGATTTGCAGATGGAAACACCAGAGGATTGGAGAAAGGAAAAATGCGCTGAGGGAGGATTGGATAAAACCTATGTAATTAAAGAGATAGCAGGAAAACGAATAGCTATTTTTGGACTTCTCACACATTATGTAAAGCATTGGGAAAGTGAAGAGCACTTGGAGGGGTTTGAGTTTTTTGATGCTTTGGAATCTGCAAAGGAAAACGTTGCACGCATAAAGGCTAATGGAGAGGCAGATTTTATTGTTTGCGTTTATCACGGTGGATTTGAAATTGACCCGGAAACAGGGCAACCCATAGGTAAGGATACCGGCGAGAATCAAGGGTATAAGATCCTAAGTGAAATACCGGAAATAGACGTATTTCTAACAGGACATCAACATAAATTAATTGTTAATACAAATGATGGAAGAGTCTTTGTTCAACCTGGAGCAAATGGTGAACATATTGCATGTGTAGATATTTATCCATATGATTTAAAGGATGGAGATGCGATAAATCAAAAATGTCATATGGAAGCTGAGTTAATAAAAATTGAGACTGAAGCTGATGAGGGGATTTTAGATTTAGTCAGAGATGAAGAAGAAGCATGCCAGATTTGGCTGGATCAAATAATTGGTGAGACAAGGCTGGATCTAAGAGTTCATGATGAATTTGATGCCAGACTTAATAAGTCTCAACTAATAACCTACATAAACAGTGTGCAACTGAAATATTCAAAGGCGGATATTTCAGCAGTTGCTTTATTCCAGGGAGCAACAGGAATAGGACCGGATATTACCATTAGACAGATTGTGAGCACATATGTTTTTCCGGATAATATAGTGGTAAAAAGAATCAATGGAAAAATCTTAAAGGAATATTTGGAGCAGACCGTAGCATTCTGGGATGTGGAAAGAAGAGGGGATACAGAAAGAATAATAGTTAATCCCAAATATGAGATTCCAACCCCCCAATACTTCAATTATGATTTATTGGATGGAGTTGAGTATACAGCTAAGGTGTCCAATCCGATAGGCGAAAGAATCACCTCTTTAACAATGGGTGGCAGTCCGGTTCAAGAAGATACGGAATTAACCATAGCAATTAATCACTATAGGGCTGCAGGTGGCGGAGACTTCTTCATGCTTAGTGATGCTGAAACGGTTTGGGTGGACTCAACAACCATGATAGATATTTTGGTTAAGGAAATCAAAAGTATTGGTATAATAGATTTCAAACCAATTAATAATATTAGTATAGAAATATAGGGGGATAAATTATAAAATGAAATAAATAAAAACGAAATGAGAAACAGAATAATAATCAAAACAAATAATACTTGGAATAGGAGATAATGATGAACAATATTTTTAAGACCATACTTTTATTTGCCCTTCCGGCAAGCGGGAAGTCTGAAGTAAGAAACTTTATGGCCAATATGGATCCGGATAAATTAAGAGATGATTTTCATATTGGGGCCAACCTGCAGCTGGATGATTTTCCATATGTTCATTTTATGAGGTTGATTGATAATACATTGGAAGGAAAGGGAGAAGATAGATTATTCTACGAATCTGATGAATTGCCCTTCTATGATGAAAGAGACTGGGGTACACTTACCTTGCTTCTGAATGAAGATTATAATAACATGAAGGAACAGAATATCCTAAATACTGAGAGTTATGCTATGAACCTTTTTTCTAGGATAGATCAAGCCGCTTCAAAAGTTGGATTTGAACCAAGAATAGCAGCGCTTGATGATGACTTGATTGTAGAAATAGCTGAGGAACTTGAGGATGAGGCCAAAGCTATTGTTGATGGATTGGAATCCCAGTATACGGATGATTTTGATGACAGAACCATCATTATTGAATGTGCTCGTGGCGGTCCTGATGGATCCGAGATGCCGCTTACCGGCGGATATGGATACCAGTATACAATTCCTCATTTATCGGATGAAATCCTGAGTGATGCGGTTCTTCTATACATTTGGGTTACACCGGAAGAATCCAGAAGAAAGAATAATGAAAGAGCAAACCCCGATGATCCTGGCTCCAATCTGTTCCATGGAGTTCCAATTGGGGTTATGCTTGGAGATTATGGCTGCGATGATATGGCTTATTTAATCGAGCACACGGAAGTTCCAAATACAATAACAATTAAGAAAGAAGAAAAGACATGGCATATTCCAATTGGAATATTTGACAATAGAGTTGATAAGACTTCCTTCCTTAGAAAGGATAAGGAGGCATGGTCGATTAATCAGATTGATGAAATGACGCAGTCCATTAAAGCAGCAACGGATGCAATGTGGAGCAAGTATAATAAATAGAAAGTGTGATAATATGAATATTAACAAGGAAAGAATCGTAAAAGAATTTGTGGAATTAGCATCTATTGATTCCGAGAGTTACAACGAAAGAGAAATGGCAGACGCCCTGACCTTAAAACTTCAAGAACTTGGATTTGAGGTGGAGGAGGATTGTGTTGATGATATTATAGGAGGCACTGCAGGTAATCTATATGCATTTTTGCAGGGTGATTCAAATAAGGAATCCATTCTACTATCGGGACATATGGATACAGTTAAGCCGGGCATAGGCAAGGTTGTCAATATTGATGGAGATGGAAAAATAACCAGTGATGGCAATACTGTTCTGGGCGGAGATGATCTATCGGGAGTTGTAGCCATATTGGAAGGAATCCGGATGGTAAAGGAAAGCGGACAGTCTGTGGGGGATATTGAAATAATTTTCTCCGTTTGCGAAGAACAACACGGAAAGGGTGTTGCGAATTTTGACTTTGATAAGATTCAATCTAAGATGGCTTACGCATTGGATTTAAGCGGCCCTCCGGGAGATGCGGCAGTTAAAGCTCCCTCAATAGTATCCTTTACTGCCAATGTTCTGGGAAAAGCTGCCCATGCCGGATTTGAGCCGGAGAAGGGACTTAATGCACTGAAGGCAGCAGCTAATGCAATTGCCAGAATTGATCAGGGTCATGTTGGAGGAATGACGGTGAACATTGGAAAAATCCAATCCGGCCATGCTACCAATATTGTGACAGAGGAATGCTTCGTTGCAGGAGAAGTAAGAAGCTTTAATCATGATGAAGCAGTAAATGAAGTGAAGCGTATTGGTGAGATTTTTAAGGAAGAAGCAGCAAAGCTTGTTTTAGATAAAGATGTCCAATCCGAAATGGAAAAGAGCGAGTCTCTTATTGGAAGAAAGCAGGGAGAATGCCAATTTGATTACGAGGTAAATATCCGTGCCTTTGATATTCCGGGGGATAGGGAGGTGTGCAAACGATTTAAAAAGGCATGCTCCAATTTGGATTTGAAGGGAGACCTGGTATCTACACATGGCGGAAGTGACAATGCATTCTTTGTGGAAAAAGGTATTGATGGAATAGTACTATCCTGTGGTATGTACAATGTGCATTCCGTTACAGAATACAGTTATGTGGATGATTTAATTAAAGGTGCAGAATTAGTTGCTGAATTGCTTACCATAGAATAATAAAAATGAAAATAATAATGATCCGGCATGGCAAGGTTAATATGAGCTGGGAGAAATCCTATGATTCTAAAGGCTTCGATGAAGCACAGGCGAAATATGACATTTCGCCTCTTTTAGATTATTCGGGCAGAACCGGATCTCCGGAAGGTTATAAGGTTTATATTAGTAAACTTCAAAGAACTTATGACACTGCCAAGCAAGTTTTTCAGTACAGTTCTCCTGTTACCGTAATCGATTTGGATAAGGAAATACTAGAGAAAGGTTTTCCCACAAGAACCGACAAAGATTCCATAGAGGTTACGGACAAACTGTATTCTACAGCGCTTTTAAATGAGGTTCCAAAGCGTTCCTATAAGGATACTGGGAATATGATTGGACGCTCAATCTGGGTTGCAAGGTCAAGAATACAGTGGTATTTGAATAACAGAAGACAACCGGAAATAAAGAAAGAGACAATAGAGCGGGCAGAAAAAATAGTGGATATACTAGAGCAAGAAGGAAGAGATTGTGTTTTAATTTCTCATGAATTCTTTCTTTATACTTTGAAGGGAGTATTGGAAAAGAGAGGATTCCTGATAGAAAGAAGTAGTACGGGAAGAATCAAGAACTGGGAAAGAATAAGAGCTTCAAGGAGAGATATGCACTGTGGCGTATGCGGACACAATTGCTTGCTAAATAATCCGGGATGCAATGTGGGTAGAGATGCTGCAGAGAGGCAGGGAATCAAGATTAAAAGGTAACAGCTGAATTCACTGTTTTCAGCAAAAATTTTGATAAATATCACCAATATTTCATAAAAAATGTTATTATATTAATGGTCATTTTGTATTTAACTTTGTGGATAAATAAGGATGTTTTTGTTTTTTTAGATTAGTATTAAAGATTAATCTGTGAATATAAGTTACGTTATGGAACCATTTTTATGGAAGGAGAAGAACGTATGGATGTAAAGAAACCCCGCGCTCGTGAAAGAGGAGAGGCAAAAGAAGGAAAGGGCGTTTTTAAGCGAGGCGAAGGTACTGGTCAGGGGCCTGTGGGAACAGGGCAGGGACCAAGGGTGGATCAAAACGTGTTTGATCAAGCCAGAAAAGAACTACAGGAAGAGTTTAGAAAAAAAGCCGAAAAGCTTAGTAAAAATCCATCCGGCGAAGCCGAGCCTGTTAATCGTGGAATGGGACAGGGTTTTTCTCAAGGTTCCAAAGGGTTGGATTTGGGTGATATTTTAGGTGTCCTGGGAGGTATTGGTGCTGCCCAGAATATAGGTCAAAACTTTACGGGGCAGCCAGGTAGTGCATATAGCAATCTGAGTCCGCAGCAGCAACAGCAATTGCAACAGCAATTAATTCAGGAATTACAGGCGCAGCAGGCCCAGCAACAAGCACAACAGCAAGCTCAGTATGCGCAACAGCAGGCCCAGCAACAAGCACAACAGCAAGCTCAGTATGCACAGCAACAGGCCCAGCAGAAACCCGGCAGTAACCCTTCATACGCTCCAGGTGGTGGAAATAATGGAGCAAGCAGTGGCTTTACACCGGGAGGTGCTGCCCCCGCTAAGGCAACAAGGGGCGGAAGTAAAATAGGCTGTTTGCTTTTGATAGTTGCGGTGGTTTTATTTTTTCTTATTTTTAGAATGATGCGTCCTGCTAACAATACGAACGCCAATAACAGTAATTCTACCTCGGGTTCAAATACTACAACTACTCAGCAGGGAGGTAGTACAACTAATTCCGGTAATTCCGGATCCACCACATCATCAGGAAGTTCTGGAACCACATCAAGTTCCGGTTCCGGCACCAGTGGTAGTTATGGATTTGGTGGTTTGAGTAGTGGTGGCTCTGGCAATAACGGTAGCCTTTTTGGTGGTACATCTACAACCGGTGCATCTGTTGCGGCAGGAAGTGGTTATTCCACCGGATGGCAATTGGCATCCAATAACGGAAACCTGAATACCAATACAAATGCTGATTCAGGCATTCGTGATAAATACACCACAATTAAAGGTAATGGTCAGGATGAAATCACTATTATGATCTATATGTGCGGAACGGATTTGGAATCCAATTATGCCATGGCAACGAGAGATTTACAGGAAATGTTGGCATCATCCCGTACGGATAAGATTAAAATTGTTTTGTTTACCGGTGGCTGTACCAAATGGCAAAACGATGTGATGACTAATGGCATCAATCAGATTTATGATATTAATGCATCTGGCCTAAGAAGAATCAACGATAATGCAGGTACTTCTTCTATGACTAGTCCGGATACACTGGAAGCTTTCGTTAAGTGGGCATATCAGAATTATCCGTCCAACAGAATGGCTCTTATTTTCTGGGATCATGGTGGAGGATCTGTAAGTGGATATGGATATGACCAAAGATATCAGAGATCTGGTGCCATGTCATTGACACAGATCAATCAGGCGCTTAATAATGCCGGTGTTAAATTCGACTTTATCGGTTTTGATGCTTGTTTAATGGCTACAGCGGAAACTGCGTTAATGGCCGCAAACCATGCTGATTATATGATTGCCAGTGAAGAG
>CACXFN010000134.1 GCA_902766915.1 uncultured Eubacteriales bacterium | reverse complement strand
GGAATACCTCGCAGCGATGCGGGAGAGCGTCAACGATCCGAGCAGCATCACCGAGCTGCTGAGATCTGCGCTGACCGATGACATCAATGACCGTGAGATCATAATGAAAGGCATTGACTACTCTTATTATTACGAAACCGAAGAATAATGCATAGGCTCTCTCAATCCCGAGGGAGCCTATGTTTGTTATAAATGCAGTTTTATCGTTTCAGTGCCTCACGCACTTCCATCAGCGCAAAGCCGAGGATGTTCTGACCGCGCCACTTACTTGCATAGTATTTTTAATATCGTTAAGTCGTCAATTCAGCAAGTCTGTTCAATGCGAGCAAAAACCATTTCTTGTTCTCATCAACCAACAATGACGATTCTGCCCAATGGGTAATATATCTCCAGCGGGAGAATATCCCACTGCCAAGCAGTTCTACGGAATCAACCTTGTCAATAATACTCTCCAATGCATCAGCGTTATAAAATGCAGCTTCGGAATAATGCTTGATAAAGCTCTCACCTGCATCCATATCAAACCCGAACTTGCTACACTCTTCACCCAGACCATCTTCGAGAACTGATTCCCTCACATGTGAATCATTGAACAAATCGACATATCTGACCGCAAAGGGATGCAGATTACTTTCTTGCGATTCCTGCTTTATGTGTTCTATCAACATTTCAATTGTTTTTTCAGCGCTCGCTTTTTTGAGCTCGCACTCCCATATCGTTATAACACGCCAGCCGAGCTCTTCGAGCTGAGCCGTCTTCTTTTTATCTCGCTCAATATTGGCATTAATTTTATCAACCCAGAAATCAGTGTTTGTTTTAGGGATTACAAAATACCTGCAACCTTTATGTCCATGCCAGAAACAGCCATTTATAAACACTACTACTTTGTATCTTGGAAGAACTATATCAGGAGAACCAGGAAGCCGTTTATCATTCTTCCTGTAACGGAAACCCTTTGAAAACAACGCTTTTCTGACCATTTCTTCTGGTCTGGTATTCTTTCCTTTAATACAGGACATATTATAGCTTCTTGTTTTCTTGTCATGAACATCCATTGTTTCCGAAAACCTCTTCATCAAGCATTCTGATCTGAAGAAATATTCCTTCTAACAGTTTAACTGGTATACTGTTTCCAGCCATTCGTATAATCTTATCTCTGGAAAAGAACTCCGTGCCTTTCCTGATTTCAGGATTATTCTTTACGACATTTTCATAATCTGCGTCGGTGAATCCCATAAAAAGAAAGCATTCCCTTGGAGTAAGATATCTGAACAAGCTTCTGCCTTCTATTCCGGAATTGAAGTACAGATTTCCCGAATTCGGATTACGATCCTGCTTCGTAGTTATCGTGCGAATAATCTTATACTCCGGATTGATCTGATTATCTTCCAGAACAAGCTGCGGGTTTTCTTCCCAGATTTTCCTGCGTGACGGTGTATCATTGGGCGTACATTCAATTGCTTCCTCACGGAGGACGGGATTCTCATAATCTATCCGATAAAGCGTCCCCGGCTTGATATCATGATAGTATTCAGATTTCTGATAATCGTCAATGACATCTTTCGATTTTTTCTGAAGAAAACGCTTGACCTTATTTCTTAAAGCCTTATTCTTACCGACATAAGCACTGATCATTAACAGACGAGGTCGGTTTTGCGGCAATCCGAATGAACATGCATTGAGCTGATAATAATAGCTCTCATATCCCAACTCGGAAAGTTCATCTCTCCACATTTTAAAATTGGCACGATGCCTTTCAGACAAAAGAGCCGGAACATTTTCCATCAATAAGAATCTGGGAGGTCTGATGCGGGATTGCCTCATTTCACTGATTATTCTTCCGACTTCCCATAATAGACTGGAACGGCTTCCAGAGTCTTTATCTATGCCAAGATTGTACCCGTGAAACGCACCAACATTAGACAAGTCCTGACAAGGAAACGAGTATGTCAGAATATCAATATGCTTAGGCAATGTTTTTCCGTTAACATTTCTGATGTCAACACAATTATTGCTTCTGATTATACCAGCATAAATTCTTCGTAAAGAATCAACAGAAAATGATCTTAGAATAGAATACTCCATCGGATTTTTTCCATCGTTACTGAGAGTATACTTGCTTAATTCCATAAGCAGCTCTTCTTTGTCCATTTTGCGTATCTCAGCAGGCAACTCAGGCGTATTATGTATTGCATCATATGCTACAAATGCATGTATATCCCACTCACATGTAGCAAGAGTGTTTATCTTGATGTTGAGGTTTTCAAGTGCTCGTGCCTGACTACCAATTCCACTGAAGAACTCAACCAGATTATAGGACTGATTCATTGCTTCTTTAGCAACCCTTCCGTTATCAATTTATCTTCAAATTCTAATGCCGTCTCAATAGCTTTTGTAATCTTTGTAGGAACTCTACCAGAAGATGTAATCGGAACATTTCCGGTTTTAGCCATTTCGATAAGCTGATTAATTGCATTAAGTTCATTGTACGATGGCGATATTCTGTTTGCCTTTGCAGTTCTCACAAGTCCCTGCCATTATTCAACGCCACGATTTACAATGGCCAGTACGCTTTGAAGATTATTCTCTTCTTTTTTGTCTGTTTTAGCAGCTTGTTCAGCTTCCCTGACTTCTGCTATGCTTACAAGTTCCTTAATGAAATCATCCGACGGTCTGTATGTTATTGTATCACGAAACTGCTCCCATGTCAAAAGTTTTTTACAGTATTCAGTTACAATAACACCATTACTATCGCAAATAAAGTCATTAGTCATTTTTGTTACAATTTCTATTTCTCTCATAAATGCAGGTGAAACAGACTGCTTGTTCCATATGCTCATCCAATCCAACGTATATCCCGTCGGAATAGATGATATGATCTTTGCTATAGTATATGGAACAATATTGAGTTTATAACCACCGGTTTTATACCAGAAACCGGTCGGATTTCTTGCAGAATCCTTATGGATTTCCAGGTAGTTATCCACCGTTCTGTATATTATAGCTGCACAAATACACTTTTTAAAGTAGAACTCATTAAATGATTCACGATTTTTCCTGAATTGTTCGCTGATTTCAGTACCAAAAGCTTTCATCGTCCAGTTTTTGCCTCGTGATACTATATCAGGGCGCAACGAGAACACCGCAGTTATATACATAGCAAACTGTTCTTTCGTGATAATCTGTGATTTGGGGAATTTGGACATAAATCTCTTCTGTTCTTCTTTCGACAGCTTGATCTGCTCCTGCTTATACTTCTTTCTTGAGCGTTCATAGTACCAACCCGTCGGAACTGCAGATTGTCCTGGAGGAGCAAGATATCTTTTCGACATCTTTTCTATCTGAATATGGAATGGATCGTTAGAGAACAAGTCAGCTGCAGTAACTTTATTCTGACTATTCGCATATTTCGCTATAGACTGCACCATGGCATCATAAAAACGTATCCCATTTTCATCCTCTGTTTCACGATCATCTATCACCGTAAGCTTCATAGGCACATAGATTCCCTCGAGATTTGTATTCGTTTTTTTAAGAACAGCTTCTGCAAGAGATGCTGTAGTCTGACCACCATTGATTATCTGCAAGTCAACAATACGTGTGATATAAAGCTGTCCATCTATCAGATCTGTTTCAACATCGGATGCCGTCGTAGCAATTCCGTTATTATACGTGAAGAATTTCGTCGGATCATTGTTTATAGTTCTTCGGATTCCACTGTTTACGCTCTTTGAACCACCAGTACCAAGGAACGCCCTGACATTACCCTCAAGCACACGGCTTCCGTGTTCTATATAGATATCCGCAAGCAACTTTCCAGGAATAATAGCAATATAGGCTTCATAATCAAGATTATCACCAATGTCACCTTTTATACAGGGTATACCTTTGCACCCATAGTCTTCTGCGACATCAATTACTATCGGTTCTGTATTGTTGCTATTCTCCATCTCAAAGAATCGTTCAGGATACCAGAGTGCTATTTCCAATGGTTTCCCATTGAAATCTTCCTTTTTTATCTTTTTTGTTGTTTTGGTTGTTTTTTTCTTTCCTCTGGTATTCCTGATAGTTGTTTCAAGAAGATTAGTGTTTAAAAGACGAGTATCCAGTTCCTTATTGGTCAGGATATAGAATTTTACTTTCAGTATTAACTCCGGATCGTCGCTATTAGCATTGATTCTTTTTCTTATGTAACTAGCAATTTTCAAAACATCATCAGAATCATCAAAGAAACTGTTAATTGATCCATTGCAAACCTCGTCAAGAAAATAGTACAATCTCCAGTAAAGTTCATCAACTCTCGTCCTGGTAAGCTTGTCAGG
>CACXFN010000133.1 GCA_902766915.1 uncultured Eubacteriales bacterium | reverse complement strand
TGGTGCCGGTCAGTACGGTGACGTTTGGATTCGTTTCAGCCCATCCCAGGATGAATTCGAATTCTCCGAAGAACTCTTCGGCGGATCAGTTCCAAAGAACTACGTCCCTGCAGTTGAAAAGGGACTCCTGGAATCCATGGAGAGAGGTCCTCTGGCTGGATGTAAGGTAGTAAACGTAAAGGCAGTTCTCTACGATGGTTCATACCACGATGTAGACTCCAACGAAGTTTCCTTCAAGATCGCTGCATCCCTGGCCTTCAAGAAGGGTATCGTAGCTGCTAACCCATGCCTCATGGAGCCAATCATGCACCTGGATATCACAGTACCTGATGATTATACAGGAGCTGTAATGGGCGACATGAACAAGCGTCGTGGCAGAATCCTTGGAATGGAGCCTCAGATGGGCGGCGGACAAAAGCTCATGGCTGAAGCACCACAGGCTGAACTATTTGACTATGCGTTGGTACTCCGCTCCATGACACAGGGCCGTGGCGTATTCGAAATGAACTTTGAGCGCTATGAAGAAGTTCCAAAGATGATTGCAGATAAGATTATCGCCGAACACGCTGCAGAAGAAGCATAATAATAAGACATATACGAAGACGATTATATAGACATATGAAAAACCGCTGCATCTATTGGGAAACCAATAAGTACAGCGGTTTTATTCTTCTATTTGTCGAATAGAACTCTGTTTTTCGTTACTTTCCTTTGGGAAGGTAACTCTCATTAGTGAGCCCTTACCTTCTTCGGTATTGATGTTCAGTTTTGCATGAGCTATCTCATCAAGTCTCATGATAATATTCCTCATGCCGGTGGATACATGGTTCTCTGAACCGTTTCCTGTCAAGTTGGATGCAAAGTCCGTATCGCTGTCAAAGTCGAAGTCACTGCTATCTCTAAATAGAAAATCTAAACGTTCCTGGGCAATGCCTACTCCGTTATCTTCTACCTCCACTATATAGGCCGTATCGGTGGAATAGCTCCTAAGCCATACTGTTCCGCCATCCACTTTCTTCATTACACCATGCTTGATTGCATTTTCCACCAAGGGTTGGATTGAAAGAGGCGGAACCAAGAAATCGTCTTCCTGAATGTCGAATTCTACATCCAACCTATCTCCAAATCTGATCTTTTCAATACCCACATAACTTTGGATATGATTGACTTCTGCAGCAAATTTGATGCCATCCAGATTTGTCAGATTGTCTACGTTGGCACGCAAGTAATTGGAGAAGTCGTAGACCATTTTATAAGCCAAATCCGGATCCACTTTAATCAAAGTTCTAATTGAGGATAGGGTATTGAACATGAAATGAGGCTGAATCTGTCCCATCATTAGTTGTAATTGGCTGTCGTGAAGCTTCTTCTGAGTAATCTCACTTTCAACGGCGGAATAGTATCCGTTGTAAATAAGTATTATCAATTGGAAGAAAGCAAATATGATTACCGAAATCATTTGAATATTACCTATCCCGGTCCAATTCCTTTGATAGCTGTTGTAATTGCTGGGGGAAACTTCGTCCCAGATAAAGCTTATTGCTGATCCTATAAGCAAAATGATTACAGTCATAAGCTCCATTCTGGAGGCATTGAGTTGTACCCGGTTAAGTCGCTTACTAGTCTGTCCATGGGCATAATCCCACATCAGGTACACGGCATAGATTATGGAAATGAAAATCGCAATGTAAACATACACTATTAAATTCTGAACAGGTACGGACTTGGAAGCAAGAATAAGAGAAATAACTAGAGTAAATATAACGTCACAGATTATTAATATATTAATGACGGTTTGATTATACTTTTTAAATCGTTCTCCAATATAAAGAGAAATAAGCAGAGGAGTTAGCATAATTCCGGAAAAGGCCATGAAGAATTTTACATTACTTCCTACCATAAAAACAGGCATTTTGGCTCTGTCGGCGAACCAGATGCCGATTGTTATAAAAATGAATCCTAAAAGTAGATATGCGGTTTCGCTGGAGTCTTTAGTGTAAACTGAAGCAACTACTATAAGCATTAATCCTATGGCTATTAGAGTGAGACTAAGTCCGAATGGTAGTGCATACGTGGAGCGAAGATTGGCGATAATTGAATTGTCTTCTCCAAACAAAAGAGGGTTGATAAATCCATTGAACCCGGAAATACCGGTGTCTAATTCAAGTTTAAGAACTCTGCCTGGAGCAAATTTGGATATATTAATCATGCACCAGTCATCTGTGATAATGGTACCTGTAAGTTTTGATGCATCTTTAGGAAATTCAAATACTTTAGCTCCATTAATATAGGCACGAAGAACCTGGTGATAGTTTCTTGTAACCATAGTGGAGTTAGCTGGTAGTGGATTAGGTAGTTGATAGGAAAGTGTGATAATCTCACCGGGTTTAGCCTCTACCCAATATGGAAGGGTAACCTCGGCTTCTTCCTGATCCCCGATGGACATGGTCCAACCTTCGTCCAAAACATCGAACCTATTCCTATAGAGAATATTGGAATCGAAGATGTTAAAATTTGAAATAGTAAATAAAAAAGCAATAAGAAGAACAGCCCCCAAGGCCAATATGATAGTACCGAACCTAAGTCTTTTTGGAGTTTTGCTTAGCCATTCTTTTGCATTTTTCATGTATTTATTTTGCATATTTATTAGGACGATGTCAACCGCGAATTATATGCTCGAATTATATGCTGATGTAGGGCTTTTCCGTCTATGAATACTTCCTTAACGTTTAAGTTTTCGTCAAGTATTACCAAATCCGCTGCTTTCCCAATATCTATTGAACCAACCAAATCATCTACTCCAATGGATTTGGCCGGTGATAAGGTGGCAGAAATAACTGCATCTTCTAGGGGGATACCGTAGGATACAGTTCGTCTTAAACCTTCCATTAAATGAATTGATGAACCGGCAATCGTATTAGTGCCGCTTACCAAGGCTTTTCCGTCCTTCATAGTTATCATCTGACCGCCCAATTCATAGTCTCCATCCGGCATTCCTGCACATCTAAGGGAATCTGAAATAAGAACCAGTCTGTCTCCGAATAGGCGATGAACCATCCTAATCACATTAGGGTGAATATGAATCCCGTCGATAATTAATTCTACATAGGTGCCACCATTAAGCTTAAACACGCTATCAAAGGCAGCTCCAACCACTCCCGGCGCTCTTTGACCTAAAGGTGGCATGGCGTTAAATAGGTGAGTTGCATGACTTGCTCCTACTTTAAAAGCCTCGATAGCAGTATCATAGTCTGCGTCGGTATGACCAATGGAAACCACACACTCCTTGCTGATTTCCTTGATAAATTCCATTGCGCCGGGCAATTCGGGAGCCATAGTTATTATCTTAATTAATCCGCCGGATGTCTCCTGTAGTCTATGGAACATATCTACATCAGGAAGAGCGAGATTATGTTTATTCTGTGCACCGAGTTTTTTCTCTGAAATAAACGGACCTTCCATATGGATGCCGAGGATCTTTGCGCCATTGGTGGGGCGTTTGTAATCAGCTACAGATGTAACGGCCTTTTTAAGTGTTTCCTCCTGAAGGGTCATTGTGGTGGGACACCAACTTGTAACTCCTTCGGCAGCGTAGTATTTACTCATGGTTTCAATGCCTTGTAAATCGCCATCGCTGGCATCGGCATTCATTGCGCCATGAGTGTGCACATCGATTAACCCTGGTATCAGGTAACAACCCTTGGCATCAATAAAATCAGCTGATCCGTCTGTGTTTCTATGAAAGTCGCAATCTGAATTTGAATTATATATATCGTCTATAGTATCGCTGAAATCGACAACTTTATCGACAAATTCACCATTTATAAATACTTTAGCGTTTTTAATTATCATAATTATTTACCGTTAATTAAATGCATTGTATTGCTTTATATCGCTGAATTTATAATATCATTTTTACCTTTTTAATACAATAATACAGATTTAATACAATAATACAGAGATATGATATTAGATTTAGCTCCCTCTTTTATTTGTCAGTTTGACAACTTTTTGGGAAATGTCACCGTTCCGTTGTTGTTTCGTTTTCGTTTCGTGAATAAAGATTAAAAAAATATTAAAAAAAAATCAAAAAACCACGTAAAGTAACACTTTTCATACGAAACTGTAGCATATAACAAACATTTTTATCACATTTTGGTTATAAATACAGGAGTAGACTTTTGCCAACAGTTAAGAACTGATACAAAAATTGAAAACAACATACGAGGGGGATCAGTAATTCGTTACGAATTGCTTAAAGAGTCCTTTCTCATTGCAAGAGAAGGATTTTTCTTTTGCCCCGATGGAAAACAATACATGGAAACAATATAGTGAAAGCAGTTTTCAAATAAACCGTTTTAAAAAGTAGTTTTAAATAAATACAAGTTATCACAGTTTTGAAGAAAGATTAAGAGAATCTTTGAAGGGGAGAAAAATGAGTAAGAAGAGTAAGATGATCAGTAAAAAAGTACTCGGTTTAATCTTGGCGCTTGCAATGGTGTTCGGGATGATACCACAATTAGGTGGAATCGCTAACGTCTATGCAGATGGAACATGGATTTATGTAGACGGCGCAAACGGAAGCGATAGTAATGACGGAAGCTCCGCCGGATCAGCTGTAAAGAGCTGGGACAAGGCAAAGGAACTCCTTGGCTGTGCTGAAGGCGGCATCTACGTTGTAGGTACCGTTGAAGCATCCGGTGTTATCAGCACCAAGAACCCTTCCGCCCAGTCGGTTAAGAGAACATCTGACATAGTTATGTTCAGGGTTTCAGGAGAAGCTACATTTACCAATATTGATATCGATGGTGAAGATAAGCATTTTAATTCCGCAGTAGTAAGACCGAATAGCGGAGCGAGAGTTAACTATCTATCTGGTGCAGTATTCCATAATATTGGTTACAATCCTGGACCACAGCTTGCTCCTGATAAAGCTGCAGTTGGTGGTATGGTCACAGAGCTAGATGAACAACACGTTACGATTCTCGTTGATGGAGCTACATTTAAAGATAATAATGGCTTAGGCATCTTCTTCGCGGCTTTGACTCCTAATACAACTAATACTGGTCAAGACTACGTTACGGTTGTTATGAAGTCAGGTACAGTTACAGGTAACAAGTGCTATTTCTATCACAACGAGTGTACAAATGGCTCTAACAACCTATATATCTACGATGCATTAGTAAGAAATAATGATGCAAGCGGCATGGGCCAGAGATATACCCATATGAATGCTTACGCTACACGTACTGGCGTAATATATGTATGTGACGCGGGTAATATGGGAATCAGATCAACTAATGGCCTGGCTGCATTTGATAACCGCGAACATGACCGCATGTGGATGGATTCATTTACTCCAGAGAGCCGTATCAAGTACGGAAATTATGCATCAACAGGTGATTATCAGGCAATGTATGGTGGAGGCAAGACATACGAGCTTCCGGGTTACATGCCTGGTGGCGGAAGCCCAAATTACAAAACTACTGATAACTATAATGCTGGATATTACTGGGGAGTTAAGTCAAATCCTTCCCAGGCAGATAAGGATAAGGCAGTTGCAGCTGCAACCAGCGTATTTGAGAACAACCAGCATACACTAATCGATTCCAATGGTAATGTATATTTTGGTAAAGGTCATAATGATCCTACAGTTGAAACACCTGTAGTTTCAGTAGAGCAGAACTGCGATGATGAACCCACACCAGAACCAGAAACACCTGTAACACCGGTAGAACCAGAACCGGAAGTAACACCGGAAATCACAAGCACAACAGCA
>CACXFN010000132.1 GCA_902766915.1 uncultured Eubacteriales bacterium | reverse complement strand
ATAATTCGCAGTTCTAAGATATCGTAAGAAAATCTAAAGAATTATATACGGTTATTTGTAATATAATTGTTTTAATATAAGCTTAGAATTTATTACTGAGAGCTTATTACGTTTATGAATAGTTTTCAAAAAGAAAATAGAAAAAGAGGTATCCTTTTCGCAATTGCTGCGATTGTATTTGTATTGAGTGCATCTACTGCACTGATTTGCGGGATATGTATGACCTCCTTAACGGAACTACATACCAGCGTTCAGTCTGCAGAGGATTACGGATACGATGTCTATTATATTGATAATAATCAAGTAACACCCTATGAATTCCACTCATATATTTCAGAGTACCAATACGAAGTCTATCCTTCTTATGATGAGGCTACCTTCGAAGAAAACACTTTGGAAGAGAATGCTTTTGATGAGAACAGTTTGGAAGAAAATGATTTAGCCGAAAATTCCCTAACTTCAGATAACAACATAACCTACGGAACTGCCACAACTATCGAAGTCGAAGAAGGTTTCACGATTCAGCATATTCAACCGGATTTAAAATTCAATAACGACCTCTACAGCGAATATATGGGAAGGATGTGGCTTGTTGAAATAATAGCCGTAATACTAATCCCAATCTCACTAATTATTGCTCTATACTACTGCGGTCAGAAAACCCCGGTACTAAATACATTGTCAAATGATGTTTCTAAAAAAAATAGTACCATTAAGTTAAATTGGTTTGACTATATTTTCTCCGAAATCCAAGTTGCTGCAGCCGTCGCAGTAAGTTTTGGAGTCATTCTCATCTATATACTATTGGAGACTTGGTTCGCCAGCAGCGAATGGATAAAACAACACATCATTCTGCTTTTCAATGATTATCCTGATTTGTGTAATCTCTTATCCTGGATGGATCCGGAATCCTGGCACGGAACATATTATATGAACTTCTTTAAGCCCACATGGATACTTCCTGTGCTTTCGATAATCGGAACCATTTTAATAATAGCCTTTGACTTACTAATCATTACATCCATTGCCAAGAAAATCAAAGCTCATAGATTCTGGCGAGGCACCATACTTGGAGCAATATTTCACAGGGTGACAAATGCAGTGGAACAAAACAGCGCCATATCCGGAAAGGTATATCTTCCTGTTATTGGATTTGCAATTGCCGCTGCCTTCCTCGGTTTCATGGGCGCGATATTCCTGGGAAGCTGGGCATTCTTACTTTTCCTTATTTGTGGAATTGCACTTATCATACTAACCTTGATGGTCTTAAGAAAACAAGTCAACAAGTATAAACTCGTGAAGTCTGGTTTGGAAGAAGTTCAAAAGGGGAATTTCTCATATAAAATTGAAACCTTAGGCGATGGTGAATTCGGACGTTTGGCTGATTTGGTTAATTCCATCACTGACGCTCAGAACGAGGCCATTAGAAACGAATTAAAGAGCCAACGCCTAAGGTCGGAATTAATCTCCAATGTGTCACATGATCTAAGAACACCTTTGACATCAATGGTATCCTATGTTGACCTACTTAAGCAGGAAGGATTGGATAGTCCTAATGCTAAGGAGTATTTGGATATTATTTCCGAAAAGACCGATCGACTACACAAACTAACAGATGATTTATTTGAGGCAGCCAAAGCCAGTAGCGGAGACATTCCTGTGAATGTGGAAAAGATTAATTTGGATGCCATGGCAAGGCAAGCGATTGCTGAACTGGAAGAAAACCTGGCCACCAACAATGTAGAATTGGTCTATACCTGTAAGTCAAATAATCCCGAAGTAATGGCGGATGGAAATCTCTTGTGGCGAGTCATTGAAAACCTTATAACCAATGTAAGTAAATATGCTCTTCCGGGAACCAGAGCATATGTGGATATTTTAGACAAAGAAGACCTTTCCGATGGAGAATCCACATCAGATAAGACCACTGATATGGTTAAGGACAATAGAATTGCATTGACAGTAAAAAATATGTCCAGGGATGCCCTGAACATATCTGCTACTGAATTGATGGAACGCTTTCAAAGAGGTGATGATTCCAGAAACACCGACGGAAGCGGCCTTGGCCTGGCTATCGCCAACGACCTAACCATGCTTATGAACGGCAGCTTTGATATTCATATAGATGGTGATCTTTTCAAAGCAACTGTGGAATTGGTAAAAGCATAGGGAGGTAATTCCTGAATAATTCTATCTGGAGATACGCTTTATTTTAACGTTTGCATTTCCCAGCAACAGGGCTGTTTCCTCAGCAAAGTTTAAAGTCGGTCTAACCCCTGGACCATTGCCACCACCGGTGGCTATTATTTTTCCATCTCTCTTGTAAATCAGGACTTGCTCCTGCCCCGGATATTTGGATATTAGTTTCTTGATTTCGGAAAGAACATCCTCTTCTGACATGGATGAAGCCGCCCCTACTCCGTCACTCTCCTTCGGGATTCGCAGTTTAACCGCATCAACCAAAACCTGGGTCCCTTTTGTCTTGTCCTCATGGGCCGTAGTCTCTTTTCCTGATGGAATACTTTGCTGCACCCCAACTCCAATGGGGTTCTTCTCCCACCTATCTATATCAATAATGGATTCGGCAATTATCTTCGGTTGTTCATCTTCCTTAAAATTCAGCCTTCCTGAAACAACTAAAACTCTGTCCTCATTTAATTCATTGCTGTATTTCTCATAGGTGTTTGGAAAGACGATGACCTCTGCCACTCCGGTCATATCCTCGAACTGAATAAACTCCATCATCTTACTGTTCTTGGTAACCAATGTTCTTCGGTCGGAAATCATACCTACTACCACAACATTATCATTATCATGGAGCACATCTCCGGAAAGGGAAACAGGACCATCGTTTTCAATTAAAGCACCTTCATCAGAGTCGTCGTTTTCAGTGGACAATTCATTTAATGAACCCAATTCAAGTGTAGCAATTTCATGAATCCTATCAATATAGTTATTCAAAGGATGTCCGGATATATAAACCCCTGTAACTTCCTTCTCCAGCGACAACAAAATATCCGAGCTGAAGTTCTCCACCTGGGGCAATCTAAAATTGGAATCACCGCTATTCATAGTGTCTTCTGCAAGTTGGAAGAGAGATAGTTGTCCCTCAACATTCTGTCTGGTGGTTTTTTGGGCGCTTTCCATCAATGATTCATAAACCGTGAGATAAACCGCCCTATTGGGATTAAGGCAATCTAAGGCGCCCGATTTAATAAAGCTTTCCATGGCTTTCTTGTTAACCACCCTGGTGTCAATACTTTCTACCAAGGCAAAGATGTCACCGGGAGGCCCTGCTATTTTTCTGCTTTCCAATACAGAATCGATGGCAGCTTCTCCAACACCTTTCAACGCCAGTAATCCAAACCTAATCTTGCCATCCTCTACCGTAAATTTCTTATCGCTGCTGACTATTGAAGGCGGTAATACCTCTATGCCTTTTTGGCGGCAGTAATTGATGTATTTGGAAACCGCTTCCGAACTTCCAATTACACTGGTCATAAGTGCAGCCATGAACTCCAAGGGATAATAACGTTTTAAATACCCTGTTTCAAAAGCGACTATAGCATAGGCAGCTGCATGACTTTTATTAAAAGCATATTCCGCAAAGCTTTCCATTTGATCAAAAATGTCGTTAGCGGCTGCTTCAGAGATTCCGTTTCTTATGCATCCCGGTATTTCAACATTTCCATTTTCGTCATCTTTCCCATATATAAACCAGCGACGTTCCTCCTGCATTACATCGTGCTTCTTCTTACTCATGGCACGTCGAACCAAGTCAGAACGGCCATAGCTGTATCCTGCCAGATCACGAACTATCTGCATTACCTGTTCCTGATATATTAGACAGCCGTAAGTAACATCCAATATTGGTGCCAGCTCCGGAGTCACATATTTTATCTGACTGGGATCTTTTTTATTTGCT